>CAIZKA010000083.1 GCA_903933395.1 uncultured beta proteobacterium
CTACACATGGATTTGACGTCCTCCCGCGAAAGCCCAGTTTTCCCAACCTGTTTCCTTGAAGCAGACCATGACGTTCTCTGGGTCGAGCCCTGATTCGGCGAGCAGCTCCATGGCTTTGCCTAGAAAGGCCTTCTTGACCTTTACGCTCCGACCGACCGACCAAAGAATCTCCACAAGAACGAAGTCGGAGTTTCTTGGTGTGGCTGCGTCTGGATACAGCGGATCGAATCTGAAGTCGTCCATGTCGAGCTCAATTACTCTCTGGAACCGGTCCGTCGAGGGCACACCGACACTAACAAGAGCCTCGTGAATAGCGGAAAGAACTTTGGATTTGAAGTCGATCGTCTTGGGCTTCTGAACTGTAATCGTTACCAACGGCATGGATTCTCCCTGTCATGTCTCACGTCTGAAATTGCAGGCGCTGCGCGGCTTTTCGCCCCGCGAGATGAGTCGTTTGCCCGAGATTTCATCTGAATACCTGAATTGCATTAGACAGTCGTTGCGACACTTTCGCAAGCAACATTTTTCCGAGGGATCGAGTCGCCGTCCCGGACTCTGTCTACCGGGAATTCCGCATCGCGGGCCGGCAAGCGCGGTCCCGCAAGGGGATACGGCTTCGCATAACTTCCGATCAGAGCTCGATGTGGACAGCCTTGCTGCGCTGATGCCGGTTGTTGGCGATCAGGGCGATCAGCACGATCGCTGCGCCCATCAGTTCGAGGGTTTCCGGGCGCCGGCCCTGGGCGATGGCGATCAGGTAGGTGATGACCGGGGTGAAGTTGGCGAAAAGGCCAGCGGCGAGCGGGCCGAGTTTGGCCACGCCCATGTTCCAGAACAGGATGCCGAACACCGAGACGCAGAAGACGATGAAGGTGAGCTGCGGCCAGACCTCGATCATCTTGTCGGCAGTCGGCGGCTGGCTGTGGCCGGCCAGCGTGGCGACCATCAGCGCGGCGGCGATGCCGAACAGGCCGAGCGAGCAGGAGAGCGCGCTGTAGCGCACCGGCGACCAGCCGGGGAATTGCTGGCCGCCCAGGGTGTAGGCGGTCCAGAACAGCGAGGCGAGGAAGACCAGGCCATTGCCCAGTGCGTCGCCGCCGGTGAGGCGCGTCACGTCGCCCGCCGTGATGACGAATAGTTCACCGACCAGCGCCAAGGCGATGGCGGCGAGGGTGAAGTTGTCGGGGCGGTGGTGCGTGCGCCACCACTGGAACAGCGCGACCTGTATCGGTCCCAGTGCGAGGATCATGCCGCTGATTTCGGGGCGCGTCAGCTTGAGGCCTTCGAACAGGCAAACGCCGAAGCCGGCGAAGCCGAAACTGCCGAACAGGGCGATCTTCCACAGGTGGCCTTCGGTGCGCAGGGCCGCGCGGCCTTCGCGCACCCAGAGCAGGCCGAGGAAGACCAGCGCCGCGGCGGAGAAGCGCATGGCCGTGAGCCAGTAGGGATCGACCGCCTGCAGCGCCGATTTGCCGACCGGCAGGAAGCCGCCCCAGATGGCGATCACCAGCAGCATGTAGATCGTGCCGCGGCGGTGGTTCGTGTGCGAGAGGTTCATCGGGAAATCACAAGCGGAGGATACCGCCGGCCAAGAGCCGCGTTCTTGAGAGCCGGGCGAGTGTCGGCAGCAGATTGAGGCCGGTCGCCTGTTTCAGGTTTTTCGCCGCGGCTTTCAACTCGTCAAAAGTTATGCGAAGCGGTATCCCCTCGTGGGACGGCGTGTCGCCAGCGCCGACTCTGCCCAGCGCGATGGCGTTGCCGCTGTCGCAGGAGGAGAAGGCGGCGGCGCGGCCTTCGAAGGCTTCTTCGAGGCGCGCCACGCTCTGGCGGAAATCCTTGCGCCGCGACAGCAGGTTGACGCACAGCACGCCGTCATCGGTCAGCCGCGCACGACAATCGAGATAGAAGGGCAGGGTGTCGAGCCGTCCGGTGCGGGCGTCGGCATCGAAGCCGTCGACCAGGATCAGGTCGTAGCGCTGCTTCGCGTCGACCACGAAGTCGGCGCCGTCGCCATGGCGGATGTCGATCCGCGCGGGA
>CAIZKA010000084.1 GCA_903933395.1 uncultured beta proteobacterium
AGGCTGGAACGTGCTGTCCTCGCTCAAGCGCGTCGGCATCGGCTTCGGTTTCGCGGCGCTGGTCGGCATCCCGATGGGTTTCCTGCTCGGCCGCTTCGCCTTCATGAACCGCATGTTCGAGCCCATCATCAGCCTCTTGCGTCCGGTCTCGCCGCTGGCCTGGCTGCCGATCGGCCTGCTGGTGTTCCAGAAGGCCGACCCGGCGGCAACCTGGACCATTTTCATCTGCTCCATCTGGCCCATGGTCCTCAACACCGCCCAGGGCGTGCAGCGCGTGCCGCAGGACTACCTCAACGTCGCCCGCGTGATCGGCCTTTCGGAAGCCAAGGTCATCACCAAGATCCTGTTTCCCGCCGTGCTGCCCTACATGCTGACCGGCATCCGCCTGTCCATCGGCACGGCCTGGCTGGTCATCGTCGCCGCGGAAATGCTCACCGGCGGCGTCGGCATCGGCTTCTGGGTCTGGGACGAGTGGAACAACCTCAAGGTCGAGCACATCGTCATTGCCATCTTCGTCATCGGCATCGTCGGCCTGGTGCTGGAAACCATGCTGCTGATGCTGGCCAAGCGCTTCACTTACGAGAGTCGCTGATCATGTCCAAACCCATCGTAAAAATCGAAAACGTCGGCCAGACCTTCAGCACCAAGAGCGGCAAATTCACCGCGCTGCGCGACATCAACCTCGACGTGCAGGAAGGCGAAGTCGTCACCCTGATCGGCCACTCCGGCTGCGGCAAGAGTACCCTGCTCAACCTGATCGCCGGACTGACGCTGCCGACCAGCGGCGTGCTGCTCTGCGACGGCCGCGAGATCGCCGGGCCGGGCCCCGAGCGTTCGGTGGTGTTCCAGAACCACAGCCTGCTGCCCTGGATGACCTGCTTCGAAAACGTCATGCTCGGCGTCGAGCGCGTCTTCGGCGCCAAGGAGGGCAAGCCGAAACTCAAGGCCCGCGTCGCCGCCGCACTGGAAATGGTGCATATGGATCACGCCCTGCACAAGTACCCGCACGAGATCTCCGGCGGCATGAAGCAGCGCGTCGGCATCGCCCGCGCCTTCGCCATGGAGCCGAAGCTGCTGTTGATGGACGAGCCCTTCGGCGCGCTGGATGCGCTGACGCGCGCCGCGCTGCAGGACGAGCTCAACGGCGTGATGGCCAAGACCGGCGCCACGGTGGTGATGGTGACCCACGACGTCGACGAGGCCGTGCTGCTGTCGGACCGCATCGTGATGATGACCAACGGCCCGGCGGCGACCATAGGCGAGATCGTCGAGGTCAAGCTCGAGCGCCCGCGCGACCGCCTGGAACTGGCGCAGGACACGCGCTTCGCCGACTACCGCGCCACGGTGTTCGAGTTCCTCTATCGCAAGCAGTTGAAGAAAGCCGCATGAAAACCATGGGCCACAGAGATCACAGAGAACACAGAGAAGGGCGCAGGACCGTTTTCCTCTGTGACCTCTGTGTCCTCTGAGGCAAAAAGGGGTTTTGAAATGAGAAAGCAGAAGCTGGTAGTCGTCGGCAACGGCATGGCCGGCATGCGTGCGGTAGAGGAGCTGCTCAAACTCGCGCCCGACCTCTACGACATCACCGTGTTCGGCGCCGAGCCGCACGGCAATTACAACCGCATCCTGCTCTCGCCCGTGCTGGCGGGCGAGATGACCATCAACGACATCATCCTCAACCCGCTGCAGTGGTATGCCGACAACCAGATCGGCTTGTACACCGGCAAGACCATTATCAGGATCGATCGCACGGCGCGCAAGGTCATCGCCAGCGACGGCACCGAGGAGGAGTACGACCGCCTGCTGCTCGCCACCGGCTCGACGCCCTTCATCCTGCCCATTCCGGGGCGCGACCTGCCCGGCGTCATCAGCTATCGCGACATCAAGGACACCGACGAGATGATCGCCACCGCCGCCACGCACAAGCACGCGGTGGTGATCGGCGGCGGCCTGCTCGGGCTGGAAGCGGCCAACGGCCTCAAGCTGCGCGGCATGGACGTCACCGTGGTGCACCTGATGCCCTGGCTGATGGAACGCCAGCTGGACAAGACCGCCGCCGACATGCTGAAGACCTCGCTGGAGGCGCGCGGCCTCAAGTTCCTGCTGGAGAAGCAGACCGAGGCGCTGATCCGCGGTGAGTCCGGAAGGGTCTGCGCCCTGCGCTTCAAGCCTGCCCCGGGCTACGACCCGGGGGACGGCCTCGAAATTCCCGCCGACCTCGTCGTGATGGCCGCCGGCATCCGCCCCAACACGGCGCTGGCAGAGTCGGCGAAGATTTACTGCAATCGCGGCATCGTGGTGAACGACACGATGCAGACCTATGATCCGCGCATCTACGCCGTCGGCGAATGCGTGGCCCATCGCGGCATCGCCTACGGCCTCGTCGCACCCCTGTTCGAACAGGCCAAGGTCTGCGCCAACCATCTCGCGAACTTCGGCATCGCGCGCTACACGGGTTCGGTGCTGTCGACCAAACTAAAAGTGACCGGCATCGACCTTTTCTCCGCCGGCAATTTCATGGGCGGTGACGGCACCGACGAGATCGTGCTCAACGATCCCTCCGGAGGCGTGTACAAGAAGCTGGTGGTGAAGAACGACACCCTGGTCGGCGCCGTGCTTTACGGCGACACGGCCGACGGCGCCTGGTATTTCCAGCTGGTCAAGGACGGCCAGAACATCCACGAAATCCGCGACCACCTGATGTTCGGCCAGAACCACGTCGGCGACGTCGGCCATGCCGGCAAGACCCTCGCCGCGACCATGGCCGACGACGCCCAGGTCTGCGGCTGCAACGGCGTCTGCAAGGGCGACATCGTCAAGGCCATCAAGTCGCAAGGCCTGTTTACGCTGGACGACGTGAGGAAGCACACCAAGGCCTCCAGCTCCTGCGGTTCCTGCACCGGCCTCGTCGAGCAGATTCTGGCCTCGACCGTCGGCGGCGCCTACACGCCCTCGGAATCGAAAAGCAAGCCAATGTGCGGCTGTACCGACCATGCCCACGGCGTGGTGCGCCAGGCCATCCGCGAGCAGCACCTGCTTACGATTCCGGAGACCATGCAGTACCTGGAATGGAAGACACCCGGCGGCTGCGCCTCCTGCCGGCCGGCGCTCAACTACTACCTGATTTCGACCTGGCCCGGCGAAGCCAGGGACGATCCGCAGTCGCGCTTCATCAACGAGCGGGCCCACGCCAACATCCAGAAGGACGGCACCTACAGCGTGGTGCCGCGCATGTGGGGCGGCCTGACCACGCCGGCCGAGCTGCGCACGATCGCCGACGTCGCCGAGAAATACGAAGTGCCGACGGTGAAGATGACCGGCGGGGCGCGTGTCGACCTGCTCGGCATCAAGAAGGAAGACCTGCCGAAAGTCTGGGCCGACCTCGGTGCCGCCGGCATGGTCTCGGGCCACGCCTACGGCAAGAGCATACGCACCGTGAAGACCTGCGTCGGCGCCGAGCACTGCCGCTTCGGCACGCAGCGCTCGATGGCCATGGGCGTCAAGCTCGAGCGCATGCTGTTCGGCATGTGGAGCCCGCACAAGGTCAAGCTGGCGGTGTCCGGCTGCCCGCGCAACTGCGCCGAGGCCGGCATCAAGGACATCGGCGTGATCGGCGTCGATGCCGGTTACGAGCTGTATGTCGCCGGCAACGGCGGCATCAAGACCGAGGTCGCTCAATTCCTCTGCAAGGTTACCAACGACGAGGAGGTCATGGAATATTCCGGCGCCTTCCTCCAGCTCTACCGCGAAGAAGGCTTCTACCTTGAACGCACCTGCCATTACGTCGCGCGTGTCGGCCTCGACCACGTCAAGGCCGCCGTGGTGAACGATCCTGCGAAGCGCAGGGAACTCCACGAACGCCTGCTGTTCGCCCTGCAGGATTACGAAGACCCGTGGCAGGCGGCGGTGGCGAAGCCAGCCATGCGCCGCGAATATGAAGTCATCAAGATCAAGGAAGTCGCAGCCGAGGTGATGACATGAGCGACTGGATCAAGGTCTGTCAGCTTGCCGACATCGCGCCGCAAGGCAGCCGCGTGGTGGCCTCATCGCAGGGCGACATCGCCATCTTCCGTACGAACAACGATTCTGTCTTCGGCCTGCACGACAAATGCCCGCACAAGGGCGGCCCGCTGTCGCAGGGCATCGTGCACGGCGACACCGTGACCTGCCCGCTGCACGGCTTCAAGATCAGCCTCAAGGACGGCGCAGCGGTTGCGCCGGACAAGGGCTGTGCGCGACGTTTCGCGGTGAAGCTCGACGGCGGTGCGGTGTGGCTTCAGCTGACATAGTCGCCATGAACTCCGTTCCATGCTCGTCATTCCGGCGAATGCCGGAATCCAGTCGGCGGCCGAACTGGACACCGGCTTTCGCCGGTGTGACGGGAAACAAGGGTCGTGCCGCAATCGGCCACAGTTCGCTTTGACCCGCATGGAAACCAAATCCACCTGCCCCTACTGCGGCGTCGGCTGTGGAGTCATCATCGAGCACGATGAAACCCGCATCACCGGCGTGCGCGGCGACCGGGACCATCCGGCCAACTTCGGTCGGCTGTGCACCAAGGGCGGCACGCTGCACCTGACCATGACGCCGCAGGCGCTGGCGCAGCGCCTGACGCATCCGCAGCTGCGCCGCGACAAGGCTGTGCCGCGCGAGAACGTGAGCTGGGACATCGCACTGGACCACGCCGCCGACCGCTTCGCGCAAACCATCGCCGAACATGGCCCCTACAGCGTCGCCTTCTACATCAGCGGGCAGTTGCTGACCGAGGACTACTACGTCTTCAACAAGCTGGCCAAGGGCCTGATCGGCACCAACAACGTCGACACCAATTCGCGCCTGTGCATGAGTTCGGCCGTGGCCGGCTACAAGGCCACGCTGGGCGCCGACGCGCCGCCCTGTTCCTACGAGGACATCGACCACGCCGGTTGCCTGCTGATCGCCGGCTCGAACACCGCCTGGGCGCACCCGGTTCTGTTCCGCCGCATCGAGGATGCGCGCGCCGCCAATCCCGACCTGAAGATCATCGTCGTCGATCCGCGCCGCACCGATACGGCGGAGGCCGCCGACCTGCACCTCGCCATCCTGCCCGGCACCGACATCGCGCTCTACAACGCGATGCTGCACGTGCTGCTGTGGGAGGACCTGGTCGACCTCGACTACATCCGCGCCCACACCGAGGGCTTCGACGCGCTGAAGGCAATCGTGCGCGACTACACGCCGGCCATGGCCGCCGACATCTGCGGCGTGAAAGCGGAAGACATCGTCACGGCGGCGCGCTGGTTCGGTCAGTCACCCGCCGCATTGTCCCTGTATTGCCAGGGCCTCAACCAGTCCAGCCACGGCACCGACAACAATGCCGCGATCATCCACCTGCATCTGGCCACCGGCAAGATCGGCAAACCGGGCTGCGGCCCCTTCTCGCTGACCGGCCAGCCCAATGCCATGGGCGGGCGCGAAGTCGGCGGGTTGGCCAATTTGTTATCGGCGCATCGCGACATGAGCGACCCCGAGCATCGCGCCGAAGTCGCTCGCCTGTGGGGTGTGGCGGACGTGCCGGCGACGCTGGGCCTTGCCGCCGTCGAGATGTTCGATGCCGTGCATCGCGGGGAGATCAAGGCGCTGTGGATCGCCTGCACCAACCCGGCGCAGTCGCTGCCGGATCTGACACGCGTGCACGAGGCGCTAGCGAAATGTCCCTTCGTCGTGCTGCAGGAAGTCAGCGCCGACACCGACACGGCGGCTTACGCCGACCTGCTGCTGCCGGCCGCCGGCTGGGGCGAGAAGGAAGGCACGGTGACCAATTCCGAGCGCCGCATCACGCGCGTGCGGGCGGCGGTGCCGCCGCCGGGCGAGGCGCGGGCGGACTGGCGCATCGGGGTGGATTTTGCGCGACGGCTGGAAAGTCGGCTCCGGCGAGACGGCGACACGCTGTTTCCCTACGAAAACGCCGAACAGATATTCAACGAACACCGCGCCACCACCGTCGGCCGCGACCTCGACATCGGCGGCCTGTCCTACGCGCTGCTCGAATCGGCTGGTCCGCAGCAATGGCCGTTGCGAGCGGGTGCCACGATCGGCACGCCGCGCCTCTATGGCGATGGCGTGTATCCGACGACCAGCGGCCGTGCCCGTTTCACCGAAGTACAGCACCGGCCGCTGGCCGAGGCCACCGACCCGCGCCATCCGCTGCATCTGAACACCGGGCGGCTACGCGACCAGTGGCACGGCATGAGCCGCACCGGCGTGGTCTCGCGCCTGCATGCGCACGCGCCGGAGCCGGCCATCGAAATGCATCCGCGCGACATGGAGCGGCGCGGCATAGTCGACGGCGACCTGGTGTGGCTCAAGGGCAAGCGCGGCGCACTGCTGCTGCGGGCGGCGGCCTCGGCTACGCTGCGCCCGGCGCAGACCTATGTGCCGATGCACTGGGGCGGGCGCTACATGAGCGGCCTCGGCATCAACGTCCTGACCCTGCCGGCCAACGATCCGCTATCGCATCAGCCCGAACTCAAGCACGCCGCGGTGCAGGTGGAAAAGTTCGCCACCGGCTGGCAACTGGTGGCCATGCGTCGCGACGATGCAGGCGGTTTGCATTCCAGGCTGCAGCCCTGGCTCGCGCGCTTCGACCATGCGACGCTGACGCTCGCCGGGCGCGAATCCACGGTGGTCGTGCTGCGCGCGTGGGGAGCCGCCGACAGCCCGCCGCCGACACCGGAACTGTTGACCGAACTCGCCGCCGCGATGGGCCTCGACTCGCCCAATATGCTGGCCTTCAACGATGCCCGGCGCGGCATAGCGAAGCGCGCCCTGATCGAAGGCGACCGCCTTGCCGGCGCCCTGCTGTGCAAGGAAACCCGCGCCGCGGACTGGCTGCTCGACCTCGTTTCGCGCGGCGGCAGCACCATCGAGCTGCGCAAATGGCTGTTCGCCCCGTTGGCGACGCCGCCCGCCGCCGGCCCGGCGCGCGGCCGCATCGTCTGCAATTGCTTGGATGTCTCGGAGAACGAGATCCGCGCCGGCCTCGCCGGTGGACTGGACCTCGCGGCACTGCAGGCAAAAAGCAAGTGCGGCACCAATTGCGGCTCCTGCCTGCCGGAGCTCAGGCGCCTGGCGGCCCAGGGCGCCGTCGCCATACCCGCAGTTGCCTGACAAAGCGACAAGGCCGCGTCCCGTAGAGGGCGCCGCGCCGCGAACAGGGTCGAGCTTCGTCGCTTGTCTGGCATTCCACCACCGCCGGGAACTTCGCCTCGATCCGGCCGGATCGATGGTCTGCCAGTCGGCTTGGATTCAACCGGTCGAAGCACTCATTGAGGGTCCGCTACAAAGATGGCTGCTACGCATCGTGAGGCCTCATCGTCAATGGCAAGCGCAATATATTGAGGGCCGGTATCAGGGTCCAGGCGTCATTCCAATGAGTAGAACCAGACTCAGATCGCAGGCAATCGTCCAGTCGTCATTTTCCGCGTTCGCCAGTCGATTCAGCGGATATCGCCGCCGCCTGCCGCGTATGTTTGGTGTGAGAGTCGGCGATAGAGCGCAAATTTGTGAGCTACACTGCCGGCTGATCCGCTGGCAACAGGGAGCTGCCATGACCGACATTCACAGCAAGCCGATCTCCGAACGCATCGAATGGCTGTTCAAGCTG
>CAIZKA010000085.1 GCA_903933395.1 uncultured beta proteobacterium
AGGAGGAGGGTTTCATTCTATGGTCGCTTACCGCCCCCGGTTAGGCGCCGGCCTCTAGTTCCAGTCGCCCTTGCCTTTGTCCTCGAACTTCGCCCTGTCACGGTTGAACAGCTCTTCGAGCTCCTCGCGGCCCGCCTTGGCAACCGTCAACATCCGGTTCTCGTCATGGAAGTGGGGAATCAGGCTCTCCATGGTGGAGACATTGTGCCCGCGGAAGGTATCGGCCATTTCGCGCGCCCTGTAGGGATCGACTCCGAGTGCCTCAAGTACGTGACGGCCGGCTTTCAAGGCGGCTTCGAAGGTCTCCCTTTCTATCACCTCGACTTTTCGTGCCCGCAATTCGACGTAGTGGCGAACATTGCGGGCACGGGCAACGACCGGCAAGCGCGGAAAACTGGCGCGCACCAAGTCCACCAGCGCCAGGCTGTCGTCGACGTCATCGATCGCATTTACCAGCAGCCTTGCCTGGCCGGCCCCCGCGGCGGACAACAGATCCAGCCGCGTCGCATCCCCGTAAAAGACCTTGTAACCGAACTTGCGCAACATTTCTATCTGGTCGGGATCGTGGTCAAGAACCACGGCGCGAATTCCGTTGGCGAACAACAACCGGCCGACGATCTGTCCGAATCGCCCGAACCCGGCAATAAGAATGGCGCCGCCGGCATCTTCGTCAATAATGTCTGCTTCTCGCCCCTGTCTTGCCGCAAGATGGCCCGCCAGGTGATCGTGGAACACCAGCAGCAGTGGCGTACTCGCCATCGACAGCGCAACGGCGATGGTCAGCAGGCCTCCGGTTTCGCGGTCAAGGAGGCTCGCGTTCTGGGCGGCGGCAAAAACCACGAAGGCGAATTCACCGCCTTGCGAAAGCAGCAGGGCAAACAGGCCTCGCTGCCGCGGCGTGATTCCGATGACCCTGGCCAGTGCCCATAACGCCGCGGTCTTGATCGCCAGAAAAACGGCCAGCAGCAGGGCGACGCTGCCCGGCCGGGCCAGCAGCAAGCCGAAGTCGATCGCCATCCCCACCGAAATGAAAAACAGGCCGAGCAGCAGGCCCTTGAAAGGCTCGATGTCGGTTTCGAGCGCATGGCGGTATTCGGAACTTGCCAACAGCACGCCGGCCAGAAAAGCCCCCAACGCCATGTACAAACCAACCAACGACATCAGCTGCGATATGCCGAGCACCAGCAGCAAGGCAAAGGCGGTGAATACCTCACGGGTGTCCGCCGCAGCGATTAACCGCAGTGCGGGCCGGGTCAGGTAGCGCCCGACCACGATGACACCGACGATGGCGGCGATTGCCTTCAGCGCATCCAGCCCCGGCGTCGGCGTCGCCGCGGCATGGGTAGCGAGCAGCGGAATAGCCGCCAGCAGGGGAATTGCCGCGATATCCTGAAACAGCAGGATGGCAAAGGCGCTGCGACCTGTCGGGGCCGGCAGCAAATTGCGCTCGCCCATGGTCTGCACGGCGATGGCCGTCGAAGACAAAGACAACGCCAGGCCGGCGATGATCGCCAGTTTCCAGTCGCAGCCGGCCGCTGCAGCCGCCCCCGCCAGCAGCGATCCGCAGGCTAGCATCTGCAGGCTGCCGTTGCCGAAGACTTCCCGGCGCATGGCCCACAGGCGTTTCGAGTCGAGTTCCAGCCCGATCAGGAACAGCATCAGGACCACGCCGAACTCCGATAAGTGCATGATCGATTCGACGTCGCTGACGAAACCCAGGCCCCAGGGGCCGATGATGGTTCCGGCAATCAGATAGCCGAGCACCGAACCGAGTCCGAAGCGTTTTGCCAGCGGCACGCAGAGTACCGCCGCCGCCAGATAGATCAGCGCATCGCGAATCATGGCTGGCCGTCTGCCCGGTTCGCGGCTCCGGCATGCGCTTCCATCCACGCTTCCAGTCGCTCACGAAGCTGTCTGGCGCCGGCCGCAAGTCCCGCCTCATCGATTTCATGGGCGCCGTGAAGGATGAAGGGCATCTGCCAGTTCATGCCGCAGAACAGCGCGGTCTCTTCGACCGGTCGCGAAAACTCGACGAAGGGTCGGCGATGGATGCCTCCGGCCGCATAGGTTTCCACCTTGCCCCCGGTGGTGGCCACCCAGAGGCAATCCTTGCCGCGAAGCCCGGCACCACCATCGCCATAGGCCCAACCGTAGTTCAGTACCTTGTCGAACCACTGCTTCATCAACCCCGGAACGCTATACCAGAACACCGGATGCATCCATATCACCAGTTCTGCGCGGCTCAGCGCGGACTGCTCAGCGGCAACGTTGATGTCGAAATCCGGGTACCGATCGTAGAGCGAACAGACTTCCACGCCGGGAAGACCGCGCACAGCATCAAGCAGCGCGCGATTGACCCGCGACTGCGACGGATAGGGGTGGGCGAAAACGAGATAGATCATCGCCGGGCGTCCCGCGCTCCCGACAACAAGCAGGAGAGGCTATACGTCGATATTACGGGCGTACAGGGCGTTCGACTCGATGAATGCCCTGCGCGGCTCAACATCATCTCCCATCAGCGTCGTGAAAATCTCGTCGGCGGCGATGGCGTCGTCGATCTGAACCCGCAGCAGGCGCCGAACGGCGGGATCCATGGTTGTTTCCCATAATTGCCCCGGGTTCATTTCCCCCAGGCCTTTGTAGCGTTGCTTGGCCAGACCGCGCTCGACTTCGTTGAGCATCCACTTCATGGCATCGGCAAAGCTTGTCACGGCCAGCGATTTTTCACCGCGACGGATCACCGCGCCCTCGCCCATGAGACCGGCGATCATTTGCGCGGTACGACGGATTTGCAGGTAGTCCCCCGAGAGCAGGAAATCCTCGTCAATCCGACCGGTACGCAGATTGCCATGGCGCATGCGAATGACGACCAGCATCCAGCGCTCGTGTTTTTCATCGAAGCGGGCCTCGATCCGAACCGCCGGGGAAAGATGCGCGGTAATGCGCCCAGCGCTGTCGCGCGCTGTCGCCTCGTCCGACGTGTCGACGGCGATATCGTGTGCCAAAAGTGCGTGCAAAACCTCGCCATCGATGAAATCCGTCAGCCGGGTAATCACCGCTTCGGAGAGCAGGTAGGCCCGCGCCAACGCGCCCAACGCTTCACCTTCGACCACCGCGGCTCCTGCCCGCGGAGTCAGCTGCGTTCCTTCC
>CAIZKA010000086.1 GCA_903933395.1 uncultured beta proteobacterium
ATGAACTTTCCGGGTTTCGAGGAAGTTCGCCTCCGGGTGCCGCATACATGCGATTTCCCGCCAATCCTCCGGTGGCGTCAGGTGAAGCTTTCGAACTGCACGCGTTCCGGGGCGATGCCGAGCTTTCCGGCGCTGGTAGCCACGGCGCCGATCAGGGCGGCGGGACCGCAGACATAAAACACGGCGTCCTTTGCCGCGCTGCGGACAAGGGCATCGACATCCATGCGTGCGTGGCCGGCGACGCGACTGAAATACAGCTGCAGCTGCTGCGGAAATTCGATCGCCAGCCGGTCGCGGTAGGCCATCTCTTCGGGGCGACGCCCCGTGTAATGCAGCATGAACGGGGTGCCGCGCGCCTGCAGCGCCTGGGCCATGGACTTGATCGGCGTGATGCCGATGCCGCCGGCGATCAGCACTGCCGGGCGTGCATCGTCATGCAGGGAGAAGTGATTCAGCGGAGGGTCGAGATTGAGTCGGGTGCCGATCGTCCAGTTCGCATGGATCGCGGCGGAACCGCCGCGTCCATCGTCTTCACGCAGGACGGCGATCTCGTACATGTCGCGCCGTGACGGGTGGGTCGCGAGCGAATACTGCCTCGTCACCAGCGCCCCATCGGCAAGCCGCACCGGGATGTTGAGATGGGCACCGGCCGCCGCTTCGGGCAGGCTGCCCCAGTCGGCCGGACGCAGTTCATAGGCGCGGATGCGCGGGGTCATCTGGCGGATGCCGGTGACGGTCAGTGCCAGCGCACCGCTGCCGAGCGGCGCCGCGGCGGGAGCCGGCTGCGTTTCCTGGCTGACCGAGCGCAGCAGATCATCCACCTGCGCCTTGGTATAGCGCGGCGTGATGTACTTCGGGCAGTTCCAGTCGTAGGCTTCGATGTGGATGACGACTCCGCGCTCGACCCGGGCGCGATAGCCCGGAGATTCCAGCCGGGCGATCAGGTCCGGTTCCAGGGATTCGTCAACCAGCCGGGCGCGGCCCCAGATCTTGAGCCGGCGCTGCTGCGCGTAATCCATGAGGAACAGGCTGACCCGGTCGTCGCCGGCCATGTTGCCGACCGACAGGTACTGGCGATTGCCGCTGAAGTCGGCATAACCGATGGTGCGTTCATCGAGCACCTTGAGAAAGCCGGGCGGGCCGCCGCGGTGCTGCACGTAGGGCCAGCCGGACTCGCCGACGGTGCCTTGGTAGAGGCTGTCACGCCCGGCGATGAATTCGGCTTCCATCGGTCCGAGGGCGGAGATCTCGTCTTCACCGGTTTCCAGTTGCCGGTATCCGTCGCGGCTGCCCATCCGGGTTTGCGCGGCGCGGACGTTGGGGGTGAAGGCGATGCGGGCGAATGCGCTGGCCATGATTTTCTCCGGTAAGCGGGGCAAGACCATGGCCTTGCCCCGGACGACGATAGCCTTCAGGCGGCCAGCTTGAGTTCGACTTTCGGGAAGTCGATGTCTACCCGTCCCGCCTTGCCCAGGATGTTGGTCAGGAAGTTCATGCCGACATGGGTGATGACTTCGACGATGTCGGCCTCGCTGTAGCCGGCATTGCGCATTTCCAGCAGTTCGGCGGTGGTGACTTCGCCCGTGTGCTCGACCAGCGAGCGGGCGAACTTGACGGCGACGGCGGCTTTGGCGTCCTGGCTGGTGCCGGCGCGGTTGGCTTCGATCTCGGCATTGGTCAGGCCCGCCTTGCGCCCGATCGCGGAATGGGCGGACAGGCAGTACTCGCAGGAATTCTGCTGCGCCAGCGCCAGGGCGATGCGCTCGCGGGTCTGCGGGTCGAGCGAACCGGCGTTGGCAATGCCATGCAGGCCGAGGAAGGCCTTCAGCGCGTCCGGCGAGTTGGCAAAGACTTTGAGGAAGTTGGGAACCATGCCCAGTTGCGACTGGATGGCATCGAGCAAGGCCTTCTGCTCGGCGTTGGCGGACTCGGCGGTAACAAGGTTGATGCGGGCCATGATGTTTCTCCTGTGCGGGTTTAGGGGTGCTGCGGTGTTCGTCTGCGAACGGTTCCCACTTTGCCTAACCTCACGAAAAATAAGAATACCTATAGAATGAAAGTCATAGTTCCACTAAATGGAATAAAGATGGACCGATACCGCCTGATGAATGTCTTCGTTGCCGTGGCCGAGATGGAGGGCTTTGCGGCGGCGGCGCGGCGCCTGAACATGTCGCCGCCGGCGGTGACACGTGCCGTATCGGCGCTCGAAGATCGGCTCGGCGTCCGCTTGCTGACGCGCACGACACGCGTCGTCCGGGTCACCGAGGCAGGAGCCCGTTATCTCGAGGATGCGCGGCGCATCATGGCCGACTTCGACGAGGCCGACGCCGCGGCGGCGGGCAGCAATGCCACCCCGCGCGGCCTGCTGGCCGTGACGGCTCCCGTTCTGTTCGGGAAACTCTACGTGATGCCGGTGGTGACCGAATACCAGACGCTGTTCACGCAGACCACCGTCTCCGCCCTGTTTGTCGACCGCGTGGTAAATATGGTCGACGAAGGGATCGACGTCGGCATCCGGATCGGGGTGCTTCCCGATTCATCGCTGCGCGCCATTCGTGTCGGCCGGGTGCGGCGCGTCGTCGTCGGCGCGCCGGCCTACCTTGAGCAGTTCGGCGCGCCGGAGACCCCCGAGGATTTGCGGCACCATCGCTTGATCGCCGCCAGCGGAGTTTCACCGGTCACGGAATGGCGCTTTGGCGACGGGGAACGCCAGATGGCGGTCAAAGTGCAGCCGCGAATCCAGGTCAATACCAACGAAAGCGCGCTGGAGGCCGCCCGGCAGGGTTTCGGACTGACGCGCCTGTTGTCATACCAGGTGGCGCCGCAACTCGCCTCCGGGGAATTGAAGACGGTGCTCGAAAACTGCGAGGGCGCCGCCTTGCCCATCCACGTGATCCATCGCGAGGGGCGGCACGGCGCGACCAAGGTGCGCAATTTCGTGGACCTCATCGTCGAGCGCCTGCGCGCAGACAAGACACTTAGCCGGTAAGCCGCAGCCGGTTATCTGCCGGCCGCGTCATCGAACCCGGTCAATGAATTTCCCGCGTTTCGAGAAACTTCACTTCCGGATGGCGCTCCTGCGTCATCGACAGGTTGACCCGGTTGGGCGCCAGATAGACGTAGTCGCCGGCGCCGTCCAGCGCCACATTGACGCCGGCCTTGTCGGCCAGGGCGCGGATCGCCAGATCGTCGCCGCGCAGCCAGCGCGCGGTGGAGACGGGGTAGGGCTCGAACATGACGTCGACGCCGTATTCGAATTCGAGGCGGTAGGCGACGACGTCGAACTGCAGCGTGCCGACCGCGCCGAGGATCAGGTCGTTGCTGTGGATCGGCTTGAAGAGCTGGGTCGCACCTTCCTCGGCCAACTGCTGCAAGCCCTTCTGCAGTTGCTTCATTTTCATCGGGTTGCGGATCTGGGCACGGCGGAAGTGCTCGGGCGCGAAGCATGGAATGCCGGTGAACTTGAGGTCTTCGCCTTCGCTGAAGGCGTCGCCGAGCAGCACCGTGCCGTGGTTGGGGATGCCGAGAATGTCGCCGGGCCAGGCTTCGTCGGTGGTGTTGCGGTCCTGGGCCATGAAGGTGATCGCGTTGTTCACCGAAAGGGTCTTGCCGGTCGAACGCTGCCTGAGCTTGATGCCGCGCTCGAACTTGCCCGAGCAGACGCGCACGAAGGCGATGCGGTCGCGGTGCTTGGGGTCCATGTTGGCCTGGATCTTGAAGACGAAGCCGGTAAATTTCGGCTCGCCGGGCTGGACCGTTCGGGTTTCGGTGGCGCGCGGCTGCGGCGGTGGCGACAGGTCGACCACCGCGTCGAGCAGCGACTGGACGCCGAAGTTGTTGATCGCCGAGCCGAAGAACACCGGTGTCTGCTTGCCGGCGAGGTAGGCTGCGCGGTCGAAGGCATGCGAGGCGCCGCGTACCAGTTCGACTTCCATGCGCAATTCCTCGGCCTGATCGGGGATCAGTTCGTCGAGGCGCGGGTTGTGCAGCCCCTTGATGATTTCGGCCGTGCCCTTGTCGGCCTGCGGGTCGAAGAAGCTGATGCTGTCGTCGTAGAGGTGGTAGACGCCGCGAAAGCGCTTGCCCATGCTGATCGGCCAGGTCATCGGCGCGCACTGGATTTCCAGCACGGACTCGATTTCGTCGAGCAGTTCGATCGGCGGCCGGCCCTCGCGGTCGAGCTTGTTGATGAAGGTGAGTATCGGCGTGTCGCGCAGGCGGCAGACGTTCAGGAGCTTGATGGTCTGGGCTTCGACGCCGTTGACCGAATCGATCACCATGACCGCCGAATCGACGGCCGTAAGGGTGCGGTAGGTGTCTTCGGAGAAGTCCTCGTGGCCTGGCGTGTCGAGCAGGTTGACCATGCATTCGCGGTAGGGAAACTGCATGACCGAACTGGTGACCGAAATGCCGCGCTGCTTTTCCAGTTCCATCCAGTCCGAGGTGGCGTGGCGCGAAGCCTTGCGC
>CAIZKA010000087.1 GCA_903933395.1 uncultured beta proteobacterium
CCCGCACCAGATGCAACAACGCACGCGCATCGGCATCGCTGTCATTGACCCCGTCAAGCATCACGTATTCGAAGGTGATGAAATCGCGCGGCGCATGCACCAGATAGCGCTGACAGGCGGCCATCAATTCAGACAGCGGATACTTGCGGTTGATAGGCACCAGTTTGTCACGCAGGCCGTCGGTCGGCGCGTGCAGGGAAACCGCCAGGGCCACCGGACAGGCCTCGGCCAGTCGATCCATGGCCGGCACTATGCCCGAGGTGGACACCGTAACGCGCCGCCGCGACAAGCCATAGGCGTTGTCATCCAGCATCAGTCGCAACGCCGGCAGAAGATTGTCAAAGTTGGCCAGCGGCTCACCCATGCCCATCAGGACGACGTTGCTGATGATTCGTTCGCCGCAGTTGCCACTGGTCGGCGCGTAGCCCAGCGCACGGTTCGCCTGCCATAACTGGCCAATGATCTCGGCTGTCGTCAGGTTCCTGTTGAAACCCTGGCGCCCGGTAGAGCAGAAGGCGCATTCGAGGGCACAACCTGCCTGGGAAGAGATGCAGAGCGTACCGCGATCATCCTCGGGGATGAATACCGTCTCCACCGCGTTGCGGTTACCGACATCGAACAGAAACTTTCGCGTGCCGTCATCCGACAGCTTGTCGCTGATAGTCGGCGCTGGCGATACGGCGGCTGTGGCGATCAACTTCTCGCGCAGCGACTTGGCGATGTCAGTCATCGCATTGAAATCGCCCTCCCCGAAATGATGAATCCAGCGCAACACCTGACGCGCGCGGAAAGGCTTTTCGCCCTGCTGTGCGAACCAGACCGTCAGGCCTTCTGCATCGAAATCGAGGAGATTCACCGGCATCAGCTATTAGCGCGAATAGACGTTCAGCGCCGGGAAAAAATAGGCGATTTCAACGGCGGCGGTTTCTGCCGCGTCGGAGCCATGCACGGCATTGGCTTCGATGCTGTCGGCGAAATCGGCGCGGATGGTGCCGGCTTCGGCCTTTTTCGGATCGGTGGCCCCCATCAGGTCGCGGTTCCTGGCGACGGCGCCTTCACCTTGCAAGACCTGGACCATGACCGGACCGGAAATCATGAATTCGACGAGATCCTTGAAGAAGGGCCGCTCCTTATGTACCGCGTAGAAACCTTCTGCATCCTGGCGCGAAAGATGAATCATGCGCGAGGCAACGATCTTGAGACCGTTGGTCTCGAATCGGGAATAAATCTTGCCGATCACGTTCTTTGCAACTGCATCGGGTTTGATGATCGACAGGGTGCGTTCGACAGCCATTACTTTCTCCAGAACAAGTTGAATTTCAAGTTTTAATCGTACAAATAGCTAACTTGATATTTTAGCTCAGTTTCTTGCCTCAAGCCCCGCTCGCAACCACTGCGCAACCACAAAAGAAAAAGGCCCGGGATCACCGGGCCCTTTCTCTGGCAAAGCACGCGTTACATCATGCCGAGATACCTCGGGAACCAGGTCGACAAGCCTGGCCAGTAGGTCACTACCATCAGGAATCCAAGCATCGACAGCAGCCACGGCCACACAGCGACAGTCAATTCGGTAATCCCCATCTTGGTAATACCCGATGCCACGTAGAGATTTAGGCCCACCGGTGGATGACACATCCCGACTTCCATATTCACC
>CAIZKA010000088.1 GCA_903933395.1 uncultured beta proteobacterium
CAGCCTTGGCGGGTGCGGCGGCAGGTTTCGCCGGCTCGGCGGGTTTTGCCGCGGGGGCTTGCGCCAGCGCGACACCGGTAGCAAAAAGGGCGGACAGGGCAACGCTGATCAGTTTGTTCATGGTGAGTCTCCTTGATGTATTGGCGGCGCAGTGCCGTTCCCATTTAACGCAAAGGGACGGCCTTAGTTGACCCGGTCGCTGTCGATATCTGCCCTGAGGGCGGCTTCCTGGCGATCGACGAACTCCTGCATGCTGTCGACGCCGCGCAGTTTGAGCACCGTGGCGCGCACGGCGGCTTCGAGCAGCACGGCCAGGTTGCGGCCGGCCGCGACCGGTATGGTGACGCGGCGGATCGGTACGCCGAGGATGGTTTCGTTCTGCGCGTCGAGCGGCAGGCGCGCGGCTTCCGGTACGCCCGGCGTCGGCTTTTGCAGATGCACGATGAGCTTGAGGCGCATCTTGCGCCGGCAGGCGGTCTCGCCGAATACGGTGCGGATGTTGAGCAGCCCCAGCCCGCGCACCTCGAGGAAATCCTTGAGCAGTTCCGGGCAGCGGCCTTCCAGGGTGTCAACGCCGATGCGCGAGACATCGACCACGTCGTCGGCGACCAGGCCGTGTCCGCGCGAAATCAGTTCGAGGCCGAGTTCGCTCTTGCCGACCCCCGAGTCGCCGGTGATAAGCACCCCCATGCCCAGAACGTCCATGAAGACCCCGTGCAGCGTCCCGGTTTCAGCCAGTTGCCGCGAAACGAAGTAGCGCAGGGTGTCGATGACGAAGGCCGAGGACAAGGGTGTTTTCAGCAGAGCCGTGCCCGAGGCTTCGCACCCCCTGAGGACGTCATTGACGATGGGACAGTCGTCGGCAACGATGATGGCGGGCGGCTGGGCGTTGTAGATTTCCTGCATGTGATGCGCCACTTTTTCCGGCGCGTGGCGGGCCCACCAGGCGACTTCCGGCGTGCCGATGACCTGCAGGCGTTCCGGGTGCATCAGGTTGAGGTGGCCGATCAGGTCGGCCGGCGACACCACATGTTCAGAGGTGCAGATCGCCCGTGTCATGGCGCCGCTGACCCACGAGAGCTGCAGACGCTCCCGGTTGCGCTCGAACAGCTGGGAAACGACTAGCTGGCGTGCCAATTGGCAAAGAGGCCGTGCAACGCCGGGGCATCGGGCGCCGCAGCGAGTTGCTCGCGGAAGGCCTTGTCGGAGAACATCTGCGCCAGTTCGGAGAGCAACTGCAGGTGATGCTCGTTGGCGGCTTCCGGAACCAGCAGTACGAAAATCAGCCCGACCGGCTTGCCGTCGGGTGCGTCGAACTGCACCGGTGTTTCGAGGCGGACAAAGGAACCGACCGGGGTCTTGAGGCCCTTGATGCGCCCGTGGGGAATCGCGATGCCCTGGCCGAGGCCGGTAGACCCCAGCTTTTCGCGGGCGAACAGGGCGTCATACACGGTGCTGCGGGCGACGCCTTGATGGTTTTCGAAAAGAATGCCGACCTGCTCGAATACGCGCTTCTTGCTGCTGGCGTCGAGGTTGGCCACTACGTTGTCGAGGGGCAGCAGGCTGGCGATCTGATTCATGGCGGGGGCAGATATGCAATTGAGCGGCAAATGAGCGGAGCTTGCGGCGGCGCGCAGTATAACGCTATCCGGCGGATGCCGCCTCCGGCGCAAGCGCGGAGACAGGACATGCTGCGGCCGGTTCGCTGCGCGCTTGCCGCCGGGTCCTTATTCGGCCTGCTGGCGCTTGTTGTCGTGGTTGTGGCTGGAAACCTTTTCCTTGTGCTTGACCACCTGGCGGTCGAGCTTGTCGGCGACGAGATCGATGGCGGCGTAGAGGTCGCTGTCGATGGCGTCGGCGAAGATGTCCTTGCCCTTGACGTGCAGCGTGACTTCAGCCTTCTGTTGCAGCTTTTCAACCGACAGGATGACGTGCGAACTGGTCACCTGGTCAAAATGGCGCAACACGCGATCCAGTTTGCCCGTAACGTATTCGCGAATGGCCGGGGTGACTTCGATATGGTGGCCGGTGATGTTGAGATTCATGATGTCTCCTTGTCAGAAGTGATGTCTCAGAGAACTTTCCTGAGGGTAACCGGCGGTATGCCGAGCAGTTCGCGGTACTTCGCTACGGTGCGACGTGCCACGACGATGCCCTGCTCGCCGAGGATTTCCGCCAGACGGGCGTCCGAGAGCGGCTTTTTGCCGTCCTCGGCGCCGACCAGTTGCTTGATCAGCGCCCGAATTGCGGTCGAGGAAGCCGCGCCGCCGGTGTCGGTGGTGACGTGACTGCCAAAAAAGTATTTGAGTTCGTAGATGCCGCGCGGACTCGCCAGGTATTTCTGCGTCGTCACGCGCGAAATCGTCGATTCGTGGAGCTTGACCGTTTCCGCGATCTCGCGCAGGGTCAGCGGCCGCATCGCCACCTCGCCGTGGTCGAAAAACGCCCGCTGCCGGTCGACGATGGCCTGCGACACGCGCAGGATGGTGTCGAATCGCTGCTGCACGTTCTTGATCAGCCACTTGGCTTCCTGCAGCTGGCTGGCCAGCCCGCTCGAGGAGCCGCTGCCGCCGCGATGGCGTTGCAGGATGTCGGCATAGAGCCGGTTGATCCGCAGGCGCGGCATGGCGTCCCGGTTGAGGGCGACGACCCATCTACCCTGCTGTTTTTTCACGGCGACGTCCGGGATGACGTAGCGCGTGTCGATCGGCGCGAACTGCGCGCCGGGACGCGGATTGAGCGACCGGATCAGGGTTTGCGCCAGGCGCAGTTCGTCGTCGTTGCAGCCGAGCGCCTTCTTGATGCGGGCAAAGTCGCGGACTGCCAGATGGTCGAGATGCTTGTCGACGATGGCCAGCGCCAGCTTGCGGGTGGGCGAGGGCGGCAGACAGTCGAGCTGCAGCGACAGGCATTCCTGCGCGTTGCGCGCGCCGATTCCGGGAGGATCGAGATTCTGCAAATGGCACAGGGCGATGGCGAGTTCTTCGAGCAGCGCTTCGCGCAACTCGTCATCCTCGGTGACCAGCAGGTCGATCAGTTCGTCCAGCGGTTGCGTCAGGTAGCCGTCGTCGTTCAGCGCCTCGATCAGGAAACCGACCAGCGCCCGCTCGCGATTGGGCAACTGCGTCATGGCCACCTGCGCCCCGAGGTGTTCGCGCAGGGAAATGGAGGCGGACTGGGATTCGCCGCTGTCGAGATCGTCGTCGTTGGGGTCGCGCTGGCCGTGGCTGCCGGAAAAGTCCATGCCCCAGCCTTCGTCGTCGCCGCCCCGCGGCTCCTGACGCTCGTCGCTTTCGGCAGGGGCGACGGTTTGCGGCGTCGCCAAACCGTCGCCGCCGGGGCCGAATGCCGGCTCGCCGGGCTCATCCCTTTCCAGCAGGGGGTTGTCCTGAAGGGCCTGGTCGATCTCGGCGTTCAGCTCCAAGGTCGACAATTGCAACAGCCTGATCGATTGCTGCAACTGCGGCGTCAGTGCCAGATGCTGCGAGAGCCTGAGCTGGAGTCCTTGCCTCATTACATTCTGAAATTCTCGCCAAGATAAACCCGGCGCACACTTTCATTATCGACTATCTCCGCCGGGTGTCCAGCGGCAAGCACCTGACCGTCATTCATGATGGTGGCGCGATCGCAGATGCCCAGGGTTTCACGCACGTTGTGGTCGGTGATGAGGACGCCGATGCCGCTTTCCGTGAGGAAGCGGATGATCTTCTGGATGTCGAGCACGGCAATCGGATCGACGCCGGCGAAGGGTTCGTCGAGCAGGATGAAGCGCGGACGGGTCGCCAGCGCGCGCGCGATCTCGACGCGGCGGCGTTCGCCGCCCGAAAGCGAGGCCGCCAGGTTCTTGCGGATGTGGGTAATGTGCAGTTCCTGCAGCAGGACTTCTTCGCGCTCGTCGATCGCATTTTTCTCCAGGTCCTGCAGTTCGAGCACGGCACGCACGTTTTCGGACACCGTGAGCTTGCGGAACACCGAGTTTTCCTGGGGCAGGTAGGACAGGCCCAGCTTGGCGCGCTGATGGATGGGCATGTGGGTGAGGCGAACCTGCTCGCCGCCGTTCTCGAGGCGTATCTCGCCGCTATCCACGGCCACCAGGCCGACGATCATGTAGAAGCAGGTGGTCTTGCCGGCACCGTTGGGACCCAGCAGGCCGACGACCTCGCCCGCCGCCACTTCGAAGGACACGTCGGCGACCACCGCCCGCGACTTGTATTTCTTGCGCAGGTTGTAGGCCGCGAGCTTGATGACAGGAACGGCGGCGACAGCGGCCGGCGTAGCCGTGTTGTCGTAGCCGAGAGGGATCTGGTCAGGGGATTGGACCTTCATTCGCCTTCCGCCTCCAGCGGCTGCTTGAGCAAACGGCGCACGATATCGCCGGCAAACCCGCGGCTTTGCAGGAAACGCGCCTGGCGCGCCCATTCCTTGGCATTGGCGGGCGCGGCGGAAAACTTCCGGCTCCAGGCGGCGCGGGCGCGCTCGATCTCATCGGGCAGTTCGGCCTGTGCCAGTTGCTCCTCGATCATTTCGGGCGCCACGCCGCGGGTTTTCAGGGTGTGGCGCAGGCGCGAGGCGCCGAGGCGCGAGGCGTTGCTGCGCAGGTAGCTTTCCGCCGTGCGGTTGTCGGACTGCAGTTGCGAGGCTTCCATGTCGGCCAGCACCGTGTCGATTTCTTCCTGCGTGCCGAGGCCCGACAGCTTGCGCGCCAGTTCGACGCGGGTGTGCTCGCGCCGCGCCAGCAGCTTTATCGCCTGCTGGCGCAGTTCATTCGTCATGATGTCCGCCGCGCCGGGCGCGGCAACTGCTCTTCGACAATATGCCTGTCCTCTGCGGGTTCCCGGCCGGTGCTAGGCCTGGCCACCCTTCGCCGTTTCGGCGGTGCCCAGTACCGCGACTCCGACTGCCTCGCGTACCCGGTTCTCGATTTCCACGGCGATATCGGC
>CAIZKA010000089.1 GCA_903933395.1 uncultured beta proteobacterium
CAGGATGACGTGTGGAAAATCGTGAATCTGATCGACGGCGAGGCACCCTTCGACGTCTGCCTGCCGGTCGGCCCGCTGCTGGTCCCGGTATCCGTCTGGAAGGCGAAGAAGTCCTGCCTGATTGCGCGCGAATACGAGCACGGCACGCCGCTCGGCATCTGGCTCGCGCCCGAGGATGACCTCGCCGAGATCGCCAATGATGTCGACGATTTCACCGTGATTGCCGTGCATTTCCCGAAATTCACCGACGGCCGCGGCTACTCGACGGCGCGCCTGTTGCGCGAGCGCCACGGCTATGACGGCGAACTGCGCGCCTTCGGCGATATCGGCCGTGACCAGATCTTCTTCCTCAACCGCGTCGGCTTCGACAGCTTCCTGTTGGGCGAAGGACACAGCGCCGAGGAAGCGCTCGCCGCGTTCGACGATTTCCCCGAGGCGTATCAAGCCGGCGCCGACCAGCCAGATCCTCTTTTTCGCCGCCGTGTAGCCTGACGAGACCATCATGATCCGAGAATCCCTTCCCGACTTGGCCAAACCATTGCTGGCCAATACTGAGCTGGTTGACCGTGTGGCCGAGAAGGCCGTGCGCGCAACCACGCTCTTGCGCAACATCGCGCGCGACTACGCGCCGGTGGTTTTCGCCAACAGTCTGGGTGCCGAGGACATGTTGCTGACCGACCTGATCTGGCGCGAGGACATCAATATCGCGATTTTCTCGCTGGACACGGGCCGCCTCCCCGTGGAAACCTATGAACTGATTCACCAGACGGAAAAGCATTACGGGCGCAAGCTGGACATCTATTTCCCGCGCCATGACGCCGTGGAGACCTATGCACGGACGCACGGCAGCCACGGCTTCTACGACTCGGTCGAAGCGCGCAAGGCCTGCTGCCACGCGCGGAAGGTCGAACCGTTGCAGCGCGCCCTGGCCGGCAAGGGCGCCTGGGTCACTGGCCTGCGCGCGGGCCAGTCCGCCACCCGCGACAGGCTGAAAGTCATCAGCCAGGACACCACCAACAACCTGGTCAAGGCCAGCCCGCTTGCGGACTGGAGCGAGGCCGAGATCTGGGTGTACCTGCGTGCCAATGGCGTGCCTTACAACCGCCTGCATGAGCGCGGCTATCCCAGCATCGGTTGCGCACCCTGCACCCGCGCCATCCAGCCAGGCGAAGATGTTCGCGCCGGGCGCTGGTGGTGGGAGACTCCGGAAACCAAGGAATGCGGATTGCATGTCGTGGACGGCCGGCTGCAGCGCGTCGCAACCCAGGGAGCCGATGCATGAGCACGCTGGCCCTTCAGCAGCACGCCACGCTGTCGCACCTCGATTGGCTGGAGTCCGAATCCATCCATATCCTGCGGGAAGTGGCAGGACAGTGCGCAAATCCGGCATTGCTGTTCTCCGGCGGCAAGGACTCGCTGGTGCTGCTGCGTCTCGCGGAAAAGGCCTTTCGCCCGGGACGTTTTCCCTTCCCCCTGCTCAACATCGATACCGGCCACAATTACACGGAGGTTATCGACTTCCGAGACCTTCGCGCCTGCCAGCTCAACGAGCGACTGATTGTGCGTTCGGTCGAGGACTCGATGCAGCGCGGCTCTGTGGTGCTCAAGTCTGCGGGGGAATCGCGTAACAAGCACCAGTCGGTGACCTTGCTCGAAGCGATCGAGGAGTTCGGCTTCGACTGCTGCATCGGCGGCGCCCGGCGCGATGAGGAAAAGGCCCGCGCCAAGGAACGCATCTTCTCCTTCCGCGACGAATTCGGCCAGTGGGATCCGAAGAACCAGCGCCCCGAGCTGTGGGACCTGTTCAACGCAAAAGTGCACAAGGGCGAGAACATCCGCGCCTTCCCCATTTCGAACTGGACCGAACTGGACGTCTGGCAGTACATCGAGCGGGAAGACTTGCAACTGCCATCGATCTACTTTGCGCACAAGCGTTCCGTCGTGAGAAAGAACGGATTGCTGCAACCGGTGACGGAACTTACGCCGGCACGCCCCGGCGACGTCGTCGAGGAACTCTCCGTGCGCTTTCGCACGGTCGGCGACATTACCTGCACGGCGCCGGTCGAATCCACTGCGGACAGCGTCGCACGGATCATCGAGGAAACAGCGACAACCACGATCACGGAACGCGGCGAGACACGTCTCGACGACCAGACCTCTGAAGCCTCGATGGAACAACGCAAGAAGGAAGGGTATTTCTAATGAGCGCTATTGAAAGCCTGCCGGGGATCGATAATGGCCTGCTGCGCTTCCTCACCTGCGGCAGTGTAGATGACGGCAAGAGCACCCTGATCGGCAGGCTGTTGTTTGACACCAAGGCCATCCTGGCCGACACGCTGCACGCCATGGCGCGTACTTCCGCACGACGCGGACTGGAAGCGGTTGATCTGTCCCTTTTGACCGACGGCCTCAGCGCCGAGCGCGAGCAGGGCATCACGATCGATGTCGCCTATCGCTACTTCACGACCGGGCGGCGCAAATACATCATCGCCGATGCCCCAGGTCACGAGCAGTACACGCGCAACATGGTCACCGCCGCCTCGACCGCGAATCTGGCGATCATCCTGATCGATGCACGCAAAGGTGTTCTTACCCAGACCCGGCGCCATTCCTATCTGGCCCACCTGCTGGGCATTCCGCATGTCGTGGTCGCGATCAACAAGATGGATCTGGTCGATTACGACCACGCAATCTATGAACGTATCCGGGGCGAATATCTTGAATTCGCCGCCACGCTTGGTATCGGCGACGTCACCTTCATTCCATTGTCCGCGCTCAACGGCGACATGATTGTCGATCGGGGCGAGAATCTTGACTGGTATGGGGGGCCGACGCTGCTCGACCTTCTAGAGAGCGCCCCTGGCGCCCACAGCGAACGCGACGAGCGCTTCCGCTTCCCGGTCCAGTTCGTCTGCCGACCGCAGCGATCGGGCGACCCGAAGCTACACGACTATCGCGGTTTCATGGGTCGCGTCGAATCAGGCGAGGTTGTTGTCGGCGACGAAATACTGGTTCTGCCCTCGGAGCAACGCTCGCGCGTCAAGGCCATCGAGATCCATGGCCGCTCCCTGCCGCGTGCGATCGCGGAGCAGTCCGTCACACTGCTGCTTGAAGATGAGATCGACGTTTCGCGTGGCGACATGATCGTGCACGTCGAAAAGTCGGCGCGGGTGACACGGCGAATCGAGACCATGCTCTGCTGGCTAGGTGAAACGGCGCTCGATCCGGGGCGAAAATACCTGATTCGCCAGACCACGCGAGAAACCAAAGCGGCGATCGAGGCGATCAGCTACCGGCTCGACATCAATACCCTGCAGCAGATGCCTGCCGAGCACCTGGGCATGAACGACATCGCATACGTAATCTTCAAGCTGGCACGGCCGCTGTGCCTCGATGCTTACGCCGAGAACCGCTCCACCGGGGCTTTCATCGTAATCGACGAAACAACCAACAACACCGTGGGTGCAGGCATGATTCTGTAACAGTTGGTCGCCTGAAAGCAAAAAGGCCAGGCAACGCCTGGCCTTTTTGTTGACTCCCGAAAATGGCTTACTCGACAGCGGGGGCCTCAGCCACGTCGCCTGCCGGACGATCCAGCAATTCGACAAAGGCCATAGGCGCGTTGTCGCCAACGCGGAAGCCCATTTTCAGTATCCGCAGGTAACCGCCGTTGCGGGCAGCATAGCGAGGGCCGAGTTCGTCAAACAATTTACCGACGATTTCGCGGTCGCGCGTGCGGTCGAAGGCCAGGCGGCGATTGGCCAGACTGGGCTTCTTGCCAAGCGTTATAAGGGGTTCCACCACGCGGCGCAATTCCTTGGCCTTGGGCAGGGTAGTCTTGATGGCCTCATGGCGCAACAGCGAGACCGCCATGTTGCGCAGCATCGCCTGGCGATGCGCTGAAGTGCGATTGAGCTTGCGAAGTCCGTTACCGTGACGCATTTTGATGTCCTCGTTTTTTTGCGGTCATCGCGCAAGGCAAATGGCCGGTTAATGGTTATCGAGAGTAGGTAAATCAGTGTTGCAAGTGAAACAAATGAAACAGTCAGACAAAGCGACCGGGCCAAAGCCCGGTGTGAAAATTATCCTGCCAGCTTTTCCAGCCCGGCCGGCGGCCAGCTTTCAAGCTTCATGCCGAGGGTCAGGCCGCGCGACGCAAGCACTTCCTTGATCTCGTTGAGCGATTTGCGGCCCAGGTTCGGCGTCTTCAGAAGTTCGGTTTCGGTGCGCTGAATCAGATCACCAATGTAATAAATGTTCTCGGCCTTGAGGCAGTTCGCGGAACGTACGGTCAACTCCAGATCATCAACAGGGCGCACCAGTACGGGATCCACCGAGGTCTGCTTGGGGGTTTCCGCGGACATCGGCGTACCTTCAAGGTCGGCAAAAACCGACAGCTGCTCCATAAGGATGCGTGCCGCAGTGCGCACGGCTTCCTCTGCGTTGTCGATCGCGCCGTTGGTCTCGATGTCTAGAATCAGCTTGTCGAGGTCGGTGCGCTGCTCGACACGGGCGGACTCGACCGAATAGCTTACGCGGCGCACCGGGCTGAACGACGCGTCAAGCATGATCTGGCCGATGGCACGGTTTTCGCGGGCAATTTCGCGCTGATTCGCCGGCACATAGCCGCGGCCGGATTCGACGCGAATCTGCATGTTGAGCTTGCCGCCCGGTGCGATGTGGGCGATCACGTGATCGGGATTGACGATTTCGACGTCGTGCGTGGTTTCAATATCGCGCGCCGTCACCACGCCTTCGCCGTTGCGGGAAAGGGTAAGTGTTGCCTCGCGGCGATTGTGCATCTTCAGCACCACGCCCTTGAGATTCAGCAGCACGTCGACCACGTCTTCGCGAACGCCATCCAGCGTCGAGTACTCGTGGAGCACGCCTTCGATGGAAACTTCGGTCGGAGCGACTCCCTCCATCGAGGAAAGCAGGATACGGCGCAGGGCATTGCCCAGCGTATGGCCGTAACCGCGTTCGAACGGCTCCATGACCACACGGGCATGCACCGGCGAAAGCTGCTGGACATCGATACTGCGGGGTTTCAGAAGTGTGTGCATGTGCATTCCTTCAAATGAACAACGCCTGGCGTCCGAAGGACGCCAGGCGTAAAACTACGTGTTAGCGCGAATACAGTTCGACAACCAGGCCTTCATTGATCGACGGCGGCAGGTCCTCGCGTGCAGGATACGACTTGAAAACACCCTTGCCGGCCTTGACATCGACCTCGAGCCATGCCGGGAAGCCGCGCGACTCGGCAGCCTCCAGAGCGGCCTTGGTGCGCAAATGGCCACGGGTGCCCTCAAGCAGTTGGATGACGTCACCGGGACGCACGCTGTACGATGGAATGTCAACCCGCTTGCCATTTATCAACACACCGTTGTGGCGGACCACTTGGCGCGCTTCTGCACGTGATACGCCAAAACCCATGCGGTAGGCCACGGTGTCAAGACGCCCTTCGAGCAACTTGAGCAGATTCTCGCCGGTCTGTCCCTTCTTGCTTTCTGCATCGGCGAACACCTTGCGGAACTGCCGCTCGAGAACGCCGTAAATGCGACGGATTTTTTGCTTTTCGCGCAGTTGCGTACCGTAACCGGACAAACGTTGGCCGGACTTCTGGCCGTGCTGGCCGGGCGCGTAGGCACGGCGCTCGACGGAACATTTGTCAGTGAAGCACTTCTCGCCTTTGAGGAACAGCTTTTCGCCCTCGCGGCGGCACTGGCGGCACTTGGCATCTAGGTTGCGGGCCATGGGTGTCGTATCCTTATTGCCTTAGATGCGGCGGCGCTTGGGCGGCCGGCATCCGTTGTGGGGAATCGGGGTAATGTCGGTGATGCTGGTAATCTTCATGCCAAGCGCATTGAGCGCCCGTACTGCCGATTCGCGCCCGGGGCCGGGGCCCTTGATGCGAACTTCGAGATTCTTTACACCACACTCCTGAGCCGCCTTGCCCGCAGCTTCGGCTGCAATCTGCGCGGCAAAGGGAGTCGACTTGCGCGACCCCTTGAAACCGGCACCACCTGAAGTGGCCCACGACAAGGCATTGCCCTGGCGGTCGGTGATCGTGATGATGGTGTTATTGAAGGAAGCGTGAACGTGCGCGATGCCTTCGGCGACGTTCTTCTTGACCTTCTTGCGAACTTTGGTTGCGGTCTTAGCCATGTATTGGTTCCTGGTTTACTTCTTGCCCATCGAAATCGCCTTGCGCGGGCCCTTGCGGGTTCGCGCGTTGGTACGGGTGCGCTGACCACGCACCGGCAGTCCGCGACGGTGACGCACTCCGCGGTAGCAGCCGAGGTCCATTAGGCGCTTGATGTTCATCGTCGTTTCGCGGCGCAAATCGCCTTCGACGGCGAACTTGCCGACCTCCTCACGCAGGCGATCCAGCTCGCTGTCCGTGAGTTCCTTGACCTTGGTCGAACGCTTGACGCCGACGGTGTCGCAGATTTTCCTTGCGCGGGTACGGCCAATGCCGTAGATCGCGGTCAATGCGATCTCCGCGTGCTGGTGATTCGGGATGTTGACGCCTGCAATACGAGCCATGTGCTTACCTGTTCGTCGCCGTTAGTTAATGCGGTGTGGTGGGTTAGCTGAAAAACGCGAACCGATGATTATATCTGATACGAGCCGCTCTATCAACCTTGCCGCTGCTTGTGGCGTGGATCGGTACAGATGACCCTCACCACACCTTTGCGGCGGATGACTTTGCAATTGCGACAGATACGTTTGACCGAAGCCAGAACTTTCATTGGATTTCTCCGGAAATATCGCCAGACTACTTGGCGCGGAACACGATACGACCTTTGGAAAGGTCATAAGGCGTGAGCTGCACGGTGACCTTGTCGCCGGGAAGTATGCGAATGTAGTGCATGCGCATTTTTCCGGAGATATGGCCGAGAACCACATGTCCGTTTTCGAGCTTGATCCGGAACGTGGCGTTCGGGAGATTTTCTACAACTTCTCCCTGCATTTCGATGACATCTTCCTTAGACATGGATCAGCGGGCCGGGAATCCGGCTCCCTTGAAATTCGCCTTTTTCAGAAGACTTTCATACTGGTGCGACATGACGTAGGCCTGCACCTGCGACATGAAGTCCATCGTCACCACGACGATGATCAGGAGGCTGGTGCCGCCGAAATAGAACGGCACGTTCCACTTCAGGATCAGAAACTCCGGCAGCAGGCAGACAGCGGTGATGTAGATGGCGCCGGCCAGGGTCAGGCGGGTCAGGATCTTGTCGATGTAGCGTGCGGTCTGATCGCCGGGGCGGATGCCGGGAACAAACGCTCCGCTCTTCTTGAGGTTATCCGCCGTTTCCTTGGAATTGAAAACCAGCGCGGTGTAGAAGAAACAGAAAAATACGATGGCCGTAGCGTAGAGCATCACGTAAATCGGCTGCCCGGGCGAAATCGTCGCGGCAATGTCCTTCAGCCATGCCATCCCTTCCCCCGCGCCAAACCACCCGGCCGCCGTGGCCGGGAACAGAATGATGGAGGACGCGAAGATCGGTGGAATGACACCCGACATGTTCAGCTTCAAAGGCAGATGCGAGCTCTGGCCGCCATACACCTTGTTGCCGACCTGGCGCTTGGCATAGTTGACCAGGATCTTGCGCTGGCCTTTTTCCACAAACACCACGAAACCGGTGACCAGAATCGCCACGCCGCAAATGAACAGGGCCGACAAGGCATGCATCGCACCCGTGCGGACCAGTTCAAAAAGGCCGCCCAGCGCATTCGGCAGACCCGCGACGATACCGGCAAAAATGATGATCGAAATACCATTGCCGAGGCCGCGCTCGGTGACCTGCTCGCCCAGCCACATCAGGAACATCGTGCCCGTAAGCAAGGTAAGCACGGTAACGAAACGGAACATCAAGCCCGGATCGAGTACCAGGCCGGCTTGCGATTCAAGCGCGATGGCCATGCCCAGACCCTGGAACAGGGCCAAGCCAACGGTGCCATAGCGGGTGTATTGGGTAATCTTGCGCCGGCCGGCCTCTCCCTCCTTTTTCAGCGCCTCGAGGGAAGGCACCGCCACCGTCATGAGTTGCATGATGATCGAGGAGGAAATGTAGGGCATGATGCCAAGCGCAAACAAGGTAAAGCGCGACAGGGCGCCCCCCGAAAACAGGTTGAAGACACCCAGAATTCCGCCTTGTTGGCCCTGAAACAACTCCGCCAGCTTTACCGGGTCGATCCCGGGCACGGGGATATGCGCGCCCACCCGATAAACCACCAGCGCACCCAGCAGGAACCAGAGCCGGCGCCAGAGGTCGCCGAACTTTCCTGTCTTGCCGAGTGTTGCTGCCTGGGTTGCCACGTAGCCCGTCCTCGTCCGCTATCAGGCAGCGGCGATGTCCGCTACCGAGCCGCCGGCCGCTTCGATCGCGGCACGGGCACCCTTGGTAGCGCCGACGCCCTTGAGGGCGATCTTGCGATTGAGCTTGCCTGACAGGATAACTTTGGCCGACAAGGCGTCTCCGGCAACCACGCCGGCCTGCTTCAGCACCAGCAGATCAACTTCTTCGACCGGAAGCTTGTCCAGTTCGGACAAACGCACTTCAACATTGCGGCTGGCGGTCAAAGACACGAATCCCCGCTTCGGCAAACGACGCTGCAGCGGCATCTGGCCGCCCTCAAAGCCGACCTTGTGAAATCCGCCGGCGCGCGACTTCTGGCCTTTGTGTCCACGACCGGCTGTCTTCCCCAGTCCGCTGCCAATGCCTCGCCCGACACGCTTCGAAGCATGTTTGGAGCCGGCGCCGGGTTTCAGATTGTTAAGTTCCATGCTCATCGCGATATCCCCTTAGCCTTCGCACTTCAGCAGATAGGCGATCTTGCGGATCATGCCGCGCACTGCGGGCGTATCCTCGAGCACAGCCGAACTGTTGAGCCTCTTCAGGCCGAGTCCGCGCACCGTCGCGCGGTGATCCTGTTTGGTGCCGATCACGCTTTTAACCAGCGTGACCTTGATTGTCTTTTCAGCCATGCCTCACTCCAGAACTTCTGCCAGGGACTTGCCGCGCTTGGCGGCAATTTCGGCGGGGGTGCTCATGGCCAGCAAGCCATGAAGTGTTGCGCGCACCACGTTGTAAGGATTGGTCGAGCCGATGGTCTTGGCTACCACGTCGGTAATGCCCATGACTTCGAACACAGCCCGCATCGGACCGCCGGCGATGACCCCGGTACCGGGAGACGCGGGAGACATCAGCACCGTGGTGGCGCCGTGCTTGCCCTTTACCGTGTGGTGAAGAGTACCGTTCTTCAGGCTGATCTTCGACATCTTGCGCCGGGCCTCCTCCATCGCCTTCTGCACGGCGACCGGAACTTCGCGGGACTTGCCCTTGCCCATGCCGATGCCGCCATCACCATCACCGACCACGGTCAGCGCAGCGAAACCGAGAATGCGGCCGCCCTTGACGACTTTCGTAACGCGATTGATGGAGACCATCTTCTCGCGCATGCCGTCATCGCGCTCTTCCTGGACCTGCTGCTGTTTCCTGCCTTGCGGTTTAGCCATGTCCGTCTCGCTTAGAACTTGAGACCGCCCTCACGGGCGGCTTCGGCCAGCGCTTTGACGCGGCCGTGGTAATGAAAACCGGAACGGTCGAAGGCAACCTGCTCGATGCCGGCCGCTTTGGCCCGCTCGGCGATAAGTTTGCCAACCGTCTTGGCCGCATTGACGTTGCCGCCGTTCGGAACCTGGGTCCGGACTTCCGGCTCCATGGTCGAAGCTGCGACGAGAACCCGGGTGCCACAGCCGGAGAAAATCTGCGCGGAGATGTGCAAGTTGCTGCGATGCACCGCGAGGCGCACCACTTTGAGCTCCGCAATCTTGGCGCGGGTTTTGCGCGCCCTGCGCAGACGAGCCTGTTTCTTTTCCATGATTCAGCGCCTCGATTATTTCTTCTTGGTTTCCTTGATGACGACCACTTCGTCGGCATACCGGACGCCCTTGCCCTTGTAGGGCTCCGGCGAACGGTAGGCGCGCACTTCAGCGGCCACCTGACCAACCACCTGCTTGTCGATCCCCTTGATCAGGATCTCCGTCTGGGTCGGCGTTTCAACTTTGATGCCATTCGGCATATCGTGCGACACGGGATGCGAAAAACCCAGCGTCAGATTCAGCTTGGATCCCTGAGCCTGTGCACGATAGCCGACGCCCACCAGGGTCAACTTCTTCTCGAAGCCCTTGGTCACGCCGATAACCATGTTATTCAGCAGCGCGCGCATCGTGCCTGACATGGCTCCGGAATTCGGGGCGCCCTCGACGGCACGACAGAGCAGCTTTTCACCATCTCTTTCGACGGTCACGGCGGGCAAAAGAAACTGCTTCAGCGTGCCCAACGGACCCTTCACCGCGACATCGGTGCCAGAGAGTGTCACTTCGACACCCTTCGGCACATCAACGGGATACTTTGCAATACGTGACATGACAGCGGCTCCTTAGGCGACGATGCAGAGAACTTCGCCACCCATGTTGCCTGCCCGCGCGCGGCGGTCGGTCATCACGCCCTTCGGCGTGGAGACAATGGCAACACCCAGCCCGTTCATGACACGGGGCAAATCGTCCTTGCCCTTGTACACACGCAGGCCCGGCTTGGAAACGCGTTCGATGCGCTCGATCACCGGGTGGCCGGCATAGTACTTGAGCGCTATATCAAGTTCAGGCTTGGCGCCGTTCTCGCGGATAGCGAAATCATCGATGTAACCTTCGTCCTTCAGCACCTTGGCAATCGCTACCTTGAGCTTGGAGGAAGGCATGGATACGGACAGTTTTTCCGCCATCTGCGCGTTGCGGATGCGGGTCAACATGTCGGCAACTGGATCGGTCATGCTCATATCGCTCTCCTTACCAGCTTGCCTTGGTCATGCCGGGCACTTCACCGCGCATGGCAACCTCGC
>CAIZKA010000090.1 GCA_903933395.1 uncultured beta proteobacterium
AGGCCGCGCTTGACGAAGGCGCGCGGCAGCAATTCGGCCTCGACCTGGTCGACCACTTCCCGCGTCTGCTTGCGCCCGGCCTTGTAACCCTGCGCCGCTGCGATCTGCTCGAGTCTGGCCGCCGCGTACTGGCGCACCACGGACATGGGCAGCAGTTTCTGTTCGATGCCCAGCGCGATCAGTTGCTGGCGCTCGACGCTGAACACCAGGTCGCCGTCCTCGCCGCGCGGCGGTACCCAGCCCAGCGCCAGGCGATCGGCGGCGCCGCAGCCCTGGAAGATGCCGCGCTGCAGGGCGGCGGTGAGGGCGTCGGTGCTGTAGGCCCAATCGGAAGTAAGCCGGAAAATCTGGAGATTGCGAAACCACATGATGGAAAGACGCCTGAGGAAAGGCGCACATTCTAATCGTCACCGGCCGCACTCGCCGCGGAAAGGTCAGCGCTGGGGTTTGCGGGGATTTTGCAGAGCACTGCCCTGCGCCCGCGAAGCCGGTCGGCTATGCAAAACCGACCGTGGAGGGCATGGCGATCGAAATGGTTTTTGCGGAAGGCACGGCCGCAAATGCAGGGCGCCCCTCGAAGGGGCGCCCTGATGTCACGAGGTGTTGCGGAAAGACCTAGACCGCGGCCAGTGCGGCGCTGGCCGCCGCCTCCGCCGCGCGCCGCGTCTTGCCGGCGCGCGCCGGCATGTGGCACAGGCCGCAGACATAGCCGCGAATGGGGTCGTAGGCGTGGGCCACGAAGTCGCCGCCGCATTCGCGGCAGGTGGCCATCTGCAGCATGCTGGCATCGAAGAAGCGCACCATGGTCCAGGCGCGCGTCAGCGACAGCACGGTATCCAGGCCGCCGCGCTTGATCTGGTCGAGATACATGCGATAGGACTTGATGATCAGTTCCAGGCCGGTCAGTTGCGTGTGCGACTTGAGGAAGCGGTAATAGGCCATGAACAGCGAGGCATGGATGTTCGGCTGCCAGGTCATGAACCAGTCGGTCGAGAACGGCAGCATGCCCTTGGGCGGCGACTCGTGGCGGACTTCCTTGTAGAGCTTGAGCAGGCGCTCGCGCGACAGGTTGGTTTCGGCCTCGAGAAGTTGCAGGCGGGCGCCGAGTTCGATCAGTTCAATGGCGAGGCCGATGTCCTTGGCTTCAATGATTACGGATTTATTGCGCATGCGGAACCTCCGTCGCTAGACGTTTGTGTGACCCTGGATGAACGGCCGTTCAGGCCAGCGTGGCAACGGGCCTGCCGGCAGCGAGGATCGCCGCGTGCAGGTGGCCGACGCCGCGTTCGCGCTCGTGATTGGCGAGCAGGTCAAGCAGCAGTGCGTCGTCGAAACGGAAGTTGCAAAGCAGCATGTCGGAGCTGGCCATTTTCAGCACCTGCCCGGGGGTCAGGCGCGCCAGAACGTCTGCAATCTCTTCGCTGATGCCCAGACGGAAAATGGCTCCTTCGCGATCCGAGCGAACCATGTTCTGCGCCAGCATCAGGTAAGAAAGATTGACTTCCTTTATATCGTTATAGGTGTCGGTCGATTTCATCTTGCACTCCTTGGATTCGCCGGTCAGACCCGAATTCGGGCCGGAATCGCGACAGGTGCATGATCACACGGGGCATGACAAGAAAGAAATCAATGGAAAAACCATTCTATTGTAAGAATTAGATAGAGCCGCTTTGTAAGAGAAAACATTACAAAAGCACCACAATGAATTGTTTATTGGCCTGTTTTCGTCATTTTGGCCGTTTCCATGGCACCCCGGCCGGCCGTCGCATCCGTCAGCCGCGCCGCCCAACCCGGCGCGACGGCGTGTCAGGCCGAACGCTGGGCAGGCGCCGCACTGGCCTGGACCGTCGCCACGGTGTTGCGGTGGCGCTTGGCCAGATAGGCGCTTTGGTCGGCGAGCCGGATCAGGGCATCCGCATCCGGCGTCGTCGCGTCGCGCACCGCGACGCCGATGCTGACACTGCCATGGAGGGGCCGTTCGCCGTTGACGATGGGCAGCGTCTCGACCGCCGCACGCATGCGCTCGGCGCAGGCCAGCGCGGCTTCCAGAGACGTGTCGGGGCAGATCACCAGGAATTCATCGCCCCCGCTGCGGGCCAGCACATCCTGCGCCCGCATCTCGTCCTTGAAGGAACTGGCAAACAGCTTGAGCACGTTGTCGCCGGCGGCGTGGCCGTGCGCATCATTGACCTGTTTCATGTTGTCGAGGTCGATCACCATGCAGGCCAGGGGCCGTTCGCTGCGCACCGCCATCGCCCATTCCTGCTGCATGCGGTCCATGGCGTAGCGCCGGTTGCGGCAACCGGTCAGGAGGTCGGTCAAGCCGACCTCTTTCAACCGCTGGTTGCTTACCGCCAGTTCGGCCGAAATGCGGCGGATTTCCTCGCGCTCTTGTCTGAGTTCCGCCTGCAGGGCGGCGACGCGCTTGCCCGCCTGGAGGTGCGCGGCGAACAGCTTTGGCTGCAGGGGCAGGGTCAGGAAGCCGTCGGCGCCGGCGGCGAAGGCAGCGACCAGTTTCTCGTCGTTCTCCGCTGCCGACAATATCAGTACATAGCTGCTGCGCCCGACCTTGAACTGGCGCAGCGTGCGGGTCAGTTCGATGCCGTCGATCTCCGTCGCCAGCAGGTCGACCAGCATGATCTGCGGCTGCAATTCGATGGCCAGGCTCAGGCCCTGGCGCCCGTCCGCGGCTTCGGCCACCCGGTAGCCGGCTTCGACCAGCATGCCGCGCAGCGCACCGCGCACACGCACTTCATCGCCGACCAGCAAAACGCACATCGGCGCAGACTCGGTGCTGCCTGCGGCCACGCGGCGCTGCTTAACTTCAGGAACGGCTGACGCAAAATCCAGTGACGCCGCCGATGACGTATCCGGCGCAACGATTGGCGGCACAGGCGCGACCGGGGGCGCAACGGGCGGCGCCGCAACGGACGCCGCATCGGACGCCGCATCGGGCAGCGCCTCGGCGGTGCATTCTTCGAAATGCGGCATAGGCCCGGTTTCGATATCCAGCAATGCACCCCACTCGCGCCACCCGTGCGCGGCGCGGTCGCAGAGGGCGATCAGGTTTTCCGCCTCGAATGCCAGGTGCCGGCCCAGGGCGAACAGTTCCGGCATCCGCCCGCGCGCTGCGGCCGGCGGTGCGACGCAGACGGCGCCGATGCGATCGGCCAGCGTCAGCAGTTGCCGGGCCTTCGCCGCGCCGGCGCTTTGCGCATCATCCGTCAACCCGGACAGATCGAGGGACGCCACCGCCTCCGCATAAACTTCAGACAGGTCGTAATCAAGGAGCAAGGATGCCGCCAATGCCGTATGGGTTACGGCGAACGCCTCCTGCTCGCTGCGCAAAAGTTCCGCTCCCTGCGGACCGGCGGGATGCAGCAGCAGTTCCGAGTACGGTGCCGGAAACACCGTGGCGAGTATCAGTTCGCCGGCGCGCGCAAGCAGGCCGACGCTGAATGCCTCGGCCTGCGGCAAACCCTCGCGCGCCGCTGTCAGCAGCTGCAGCGCAACGGCCCGCGCCAGTGCCTGCGACCAGAACCGCGAGTGGTCGAACTCGCGACACTGGCCGCTGCGGCAGGTTTCCATCAGCGAGAAGCCGAGCGCCAGCGCCCTGACCGGCGGCACGCCGAGTAGATTCACCGCGTCGCGCAAGGACACCAGCGGCCCGTGTCCGGTGTCGCCGACGCCGTTGGCCACGCGGATCACCCGCACCGACAGAGTCGGATCGGACTTGAGGGCGTGGGCCATGACCGCCAGAGAAGTGCCTTCACGCTGCGTCAGGCGGATCAGCGCGTTCGCCGTGCCCTTGGGCTTGGGGAAATCATCCATGCCCTTGATTTCCTCGATGCGCGCGCGGACGGCGGGATCCGACATCGGGGGGATGGTTACGCTGGTCATGGTCGGAAGTTACGGGTGGCTGGCATCGTCATTAAACGCATATCGGCCATGCGGAA
>CAIZKA010000091.1 GCA_903933395.1 uncultured beta proteobacterium
CCCGACCAGCGTGATGAACTTCCTCGAAGGCACGCGCTTCACGCCGGCCAAGCACCAGCGCCAGCAGTCGCCCTACCGCCACCTGCTGAAACCCAAGGCGGGCGGCATCGCGCTGGCCTTGAACGCCATGGGCGACAAGTTTCGCGCCATCCTCGACGTGACCATTGTGTACCCCGACGGCGCGCCGGATTTCCGGGATTTTCTCTGCGGCCGGCTGCGACGCGTCATTGTCCGCGTGCAAAGCCTGCCGGTGCCAGAGCACCTGATGAACAGCGATTACGGCGCCGATGCGGCGACGCGAGAGGCGTTTGCGAAATGGGTACAGCAACTGTGGCAGGACAAGGACGCGCAGATCGGGCGGTTGCTGGCGCAGGCGGGGCGCTGAGGTCGCGTGGCCGGCGGTTTATTCCGCGGTGTCCGCCGGCTTGTCCGTGCGGAAATGACTGCGCTTGGTGGGCTTGCCGGGACTCGTTGCAGTGTTGCTGACCTGGTCCGGCGCCACGCGCTGGCTGGCAAAGAAGTGGATCGCATCTTCGATTTGCGGTCGCGACGCCAGTTCCAGCATGTCGTGCTTGATCAGCTCGACGCGCCGCCGTTTGTCCAGGATCAGTTTCATTTCCTTCAGCATGTAGGGCAAAGACTGGCCGGCCAGCAGCGGATACTCGGCGTAGGTCGTCGACCGCCCTTCTTCTAGGTGGCAAAGCTGGCACAGGCGGGAGTACACCTCCTTGCCGCGAGCCGCACGTTCGGGTTCGGCCGGCTGCACGCCGCGTACGTAGGGCTGCAGGGCGAAATGCTGCGCCAGGTAACGCAATTCGGCGTCGGCGAGCTCGCGCGTGATGCCGCGCATTTGCGGCGACGGCCGGTTGCCCTCCTTGAAGTTCTTGAGGGATTCGTAAAGGTAGTCTTCATTCTGCCCGGCGAGGGAAGGAATGTCCTCCGACCCAGGAGTCCCCGTAGCGCCGTGGCAGGAGACGCAGACTAAAACCAGCGCCTTGCTGCGATCGGCGTCCTGCGCGATTGCGCTGCCGGCGATCGCGGCAGCGACCGCCAGCGGCCAGGCGAAACGCCCGCGCGATAAATTGACTGGAAAATCTGGCCTCACGGATGCCAATACCCCGGCTGAATGCAACGGCAAAGGGCTGTCGTTGCCGGTTCGTGAATCATGCCATCAATCCGGGCGCCGGAGGGTACGCTACTTTAGTGCGCTGCGGGGCTTTCGCTGCGGCCGGAATTCTGGTTTGATGCGGGAGTTACCATCCTGTCTGCCGCCATGGAATCCCACCTCACCGACATCACCCGCGTTATTCAACTGGCGGTAGCGCCGGTCTTTCTGCTCACCGCGATCGCCACCCTGATCAACTCGCTGAACGCGAGGCTGGGACGGATCGTCGATCGTCGGCGCGTGGTGCAGGAGCGCCTGCATACGCGAGCGCCCGACGAGACCGTGGCAGCGGAGCAGGAAATTCGCAATCTGTTGCGGCGCAGCCAGCTTGTCTACCACGCGATTTTCTGCTCCGTGCTTTCGGCCCTGCTGGTGTGCCTGGTGGTCGCCGGTGCCTTCCTCGGCGCCTTGCTCGGAGTCGATCTTGCCCGCTCCGTGGCAACCCTGTTCATCGCCGCGATGCTGGGATTGATCGCGGGGCTCGGCCTGTTCCTGCGCGAAGTGTATCTGGCCGTGCGCGCCGGAACGCACCACCATCCCTGAGCCGAAATCCGGTGCAAACGCCATGATCGACCTCTACTACTGGACCACGCCCAACGGCCACAAGCTCACCCTGTTTTTCGAGGAGACCGGGCTGCCCTACCGCATCGTGCCGGTGAACATCGGCAAGGGCGAGCAGTTCGCCGCGGATTTCCTCAAGATCGCGCCCAACAACCGCATCCCGGCCATCGTCGACCATGCACCCGCCGACGGTGGCGCGCCGCTCCCCCTGTTCGAATCGGGCGCGATCCTGCTCTACCTGGCCGACAAGACCGGCCGCTTCATCGCGCCGGACCTGCGCGGGCGCAACGAGACGATACAGTGGCTGTTCTGGCAGATGGGCGGCCTCGGGCCGATGGCAGGCCAGAACCATCATTTCACGCAGTACGCGCCGCAGCAGATTCCCTATGCCGTCGAGCGCTACACCAAGGAGACGGCGCGACTTTACGCGGTGCTGAACAAGCGCCTGGCCGACCGCGAATTCGTCGCCGGCGACTACTCGATCGCCGACATGGCGAGCTATCCGTGGATCGTGCCGCACCAGAAGCAGGGCCAGAACCTCGACGACTTCCCGCACCTCAAGCGCTGGTTCGCGGCGATCCGTGAGCGCCCGGCGACCCAGCGCGCCTATGCTCTGGCCAAAGCGATCAATCCGGCGCCGGTGGTGACCGAGGAGGCCAAACGCGTACTGTTCGGGCAGGATGCGAGTACGGTTCGTCCCGGCTGAAGGCTTGCGGCGCCGACGAATTTATTACAAGGAGAGAATGAATGAAGTGGTTGCGATTCAGGCAGGGCGGCACGGTGCGCTTCGGCGTCCTGGCCGGCGACAGGGTGCAGGCCTACACCGGCGACATGTTCGGCGCGAACCAGCCGAGCGGCGAGGAATTCGCCGTCGATGCGATCGAATGGCTGACGCCGAGCGGGCCATCCAAGATGATCGGGCTGTGGAACAACTTCCGCGCCGCCGCGGAAAAAAACGGCAATGCCATCCCGGCAGAGCCCCTGTATTTCATCAAGGGCGCCAACAGCTACTGCGCCCACAAACAGCCGGTGATCGCGCCGAAGAGCTATGACGGCCGCGTGATCTACGAGGGCGAGCTGGCGGTGGTGATCGGCAGGACCGCGACCGCCGTCAGTGTCGAGCAGGCGCCGGCCCACATCTTCGGCTACAGCTGCGCCAATGACGTCACGGCGCTGGAACTGCTCAATCGCGACGCGAGCTTTGCGCAATGGACGCGGGCCAAGAGCTTCGACACTTTCGGCGTTTTCGGACCGGTGATCGATACCGCTTTCGATCCGGCCGGCGGCGAACTGGTGACCCTGCTCAACGGCCGCGAGCGCCAGCGCTACCCCTTCGCCGACATGATCTTCAGCCCGGCGCAGCTGGTCTCGCTGATCTCGCATGACATGACGCTCGCGCCGGGCGACGTGATCCTCTGCGGCACTTCGCTCGGCGCCATGCCGATGAAGCCGGGCAGCACGGTCGAGGTGGTGATCGAGGGCGTTGGCAAACTGTTCAACGAGTATCGCGCGGCGCCGTAGCGCCAGCGCCGACTGTTGTCGTCAGCTCGCGGTTGTGGTGAAACTGGAGGTCTCAGTTCGGCCAACAGCCGCCGCTCGGGTTTCTTCTCGAAACCGGCCGCTCAACCTGGGCCATTCTCCAAACCGGACATTCAATTGGAGCCACCAACTTCGCCCGCCTCAACCTCGGCTATGCCGACTGATGAGTCATCTACTGCCGATTCAAGCTTAATCCCGGTTCGACGTGCCACGCTATTCCAAATACAAGCCATTGCTAACTATATGGTCATTGAATACACTGCAAGGCTCGGTCTTGCTGTTATACGCACCGCCAGTTGCGCCAAGGGGAGCACTACTTGAAGCGAATTCGAGCCGTCCTGTTGTCGGTTGCGCTGCTGAGTCCGCTCTGCGTGCAAGCGCAGGCCAGCCTTCTTGAACGTGCCAACGAACTGATTCGCCAGGGACAGGCGAAACCCGCGCTTGAATTGCTGCTGCCGGCCAGCACCAGTCTTGCTGCCGATGCGCGCTATCACTACCTGCTCGGCACGGCCTATTTCGATGCCGGCGACCCCGAGAATGCCATCACGGCGTTCCGCGATGCGCTGAGCATCAATCCGCAACTCTTGCAGGCCGAGGCGGAACTGGGCCGGGCCTATCTGCTCACCGGCAACTATCTGGCGGCACAGTTCGCCTTCGATAACGTCAAGCGCGGCAACCCGCCCCCCGAAGTAAGCGCCGCCATCGACAGCTATGTCGAAACGTTGCACAACAGTCTGCAATCCCAGCGACCGCGCTTTCGCGGCAGCGTATCGGTCGGCATAGGTCACGACAGCAATGTCAATTCGGCGACCTCGGCGCAACGGGTCCTGCTGCCCATACTGGGAGGCATCACGGCCACGCTGGATTCCGCCGCGCGCGAGCGCAGTGACAATTTCATCAGTGCCGGCATCGAGGCGAGCGGCTTCACGCCGCTCGACGACCAAACCGAATTGTTCCTCGGTGGCGGCACGCAGTTGAAGGCCAACAACAAAATAGATGAGTTCGACTTCCTGACCGGCAATGCCAGCGGCGGAGTGCGCTACGCCTACGGCCCCCATCAGGAGAGCCAGATTGCCCTGTCGGTCAGTGCCGACTCGATTCACCAGGACCATGTCCGCGTGCGCGATTCGTATGGGCTGAATCTCGAATACCGCTACATTTTTCATCCTCTGGCCGAAGCGTCCGCCTTCGCGCAGCAGTCGAAGCTCGAATATCCGCGCGAACCCTTTCGCGATGCAGACCGTAAGGTCTATGGCTTCGCCCTTAATCCGGTCGCCTTCGGCAAGCGTCTGTTCAACCTGCCGCCGGTGGCAAGCGTGTATTGGGGCAGCGAGCGACCGACGGCATCGGGCGTCGATCATCTCGGTTATCGCCTGACGGGCGCGCGTACGGCGGGGTATCTGCAGTTCAACTCGCGCTTCGCCCTGTTTGCCGGTCTGGGCTACGAGCGGCGCGCGTATGGCGACCCCGATCCGCTGTTTGCCGAAACAAGAGTCGACCGGCAGACCGACTTCAACGCCGGAATTATCTATGCCATGGACTACGGTTGGTCGTTTACGCCGGTGATCAGTTACACCGACAACCGATCCTCCCTCGATGTGTTCAAGTACAGCCGAACTGCCGTGATGCTTACTGTACGCAAGACGTTCTGAAGGAGACCGCGATGAACTTACGGATCTATCTGGTCGTGCTGATGATTCCGCTATCACTTAGTGGTTGCATTTGGGGTGGGGTAGTAGTGCTTGGTAACACCGACGGGGAACGGGGTGTCGGGCCCTTTTTTCAAGTGCCGGTCGATCCAGAAACTGGCCGTTTCGTAGAGCATCGATTTCCAGTTGAGGGGCTGGCTTTTACCGGTGTCCTGGGGCTGCCTGGAAACAATCTGGTTTCGATTGGATCAGGCAACGCCGAGTTTCGGGGTACGGACTTTGAAAAACTTGCGAGTGCCGATTCCGTGACCTTCCCGACCGGGGGAAAGGTTTTCGAACTTCTGGACTCAGGCCGCCCGACGGGACAGGTGATCTTCGACGTTACTGTAGAAAGAAGTTCTATCGGTTCAAAACTCTATTGGGGGTCGTGGTCGATGAGCGATATGTCGATCAATGGCGCCCAAGTAGTATTGAGCCGCGAAATGTTTCCCACTGAAGATACGAGGCTTGTTTTTGCGTATGACGGAAGGACCAGGGACCAGACCGCGACCAGTGTGACCCGTGTCGCAGCTGGTGCATATGGGAGCGCATTTCAGTTCCTGCTGGGCCGCCCAACGGATACTTTGCGGACGGCTTCCGGTTTAGCTATCTACAATTTTGTGGGCGCATCGTCGCCCAATACCAACAATCCGGGCAAGGCCGGTTCGGTTTTTCGAGTCGGCGATGACAGCAGGATGTCTTTTTCCTGGGGTGGCGCAAGCACCAAGGTCGGGCTTGATCTGGGAATCAAACAGTATTCGGTGACCAGTGGCGTCGCGGTGGACTGGAATAATCTTCGTACCCTTGATCAAAGGGCGACATTCGGTAGCCCCGTTGAAATCTACCGTATTACTACCACTGGCGGTATCGACAATCCAGACGGTGGTTCGGAAATTGCCATGCGTGCAGGCACGACTGCACACTTTGCGGGTAGCAACATCCCAACAATATGTGCTTCCGGTGGGACATGTAGTTCGGCCGTCGAAGGTTTGACTGCAGGGCCGAACGCTGAAGAAGCCGGAATTGCGTTCGAGATTGGCGATTCGGGATTCAAGACATGGGGTGTGGTGGCGTTCAGGCACAGTGAGACACGTGCTGCCCCGCCGGGTGGCGGCGGTGGGGGCGGCGGTGGCGGCGGTGGCGGTGGTGGCGGTGGTGGCGGTGGCGGTGGCGGTGGCGGCGCTTTGACCGCTCCCCTCGACACATCTTCCCCGCCGCTGACGATGGTCTATGCCGGACCGGACGGTGGCCTGGTCGATCAGTCGACCAATGTGACTGCGATAACGCAGGACGGCACGACCGGTCTGATCACCAGCTATACCAAAACCGGAACCGACACCTACGTCAAAAACACGGCCCAGGGTGCCGACATGGGCGGCGATGCGCTGATCACCTGGGGGCGCTGGACGAACGGTACGCCGCAGTTGCTCGGCACCGGCGGCGGACCTTATGACGGCGCCACCATCGGTGTGGAACAGGGATTCCACTATGTCATCGGCAAACCGTCGCCCAGCCTGCCGGCAACCGGCACGGCGAACTTCACGCTGCTGGGCGCCACCAAACCGACCTTCAGCGATGGCAGCGCGTCCTTCCCGGCGGGCACCTTGACCAGTACCGGACCGATTGCCATGGCGGTCGAATGGGGCGGTACCGCCGCCACCAAGCTTGGCGTCGATCTCACCGTGACCATGCCCAACGATGTCGCCTATCGCATCCAGACTCCCGGTGGAATTGCCAATCCGGGCGATGGAGCAAACACCCTGACGACGGGTGGCAGCGCGATGTTTTCCGGATTCAGTGTCCCCGTGACGACCACGGGAGTCGGCCGAGCCTGCTCCGGTGGCGCCTGCGACGCGACTATCAAGGGACTTTTCAGCGGCACCGACGGCGCGCGTGCCGGGCTGGTTTACACCGTGAAGTCGACGGTAGGCCCGCCCGGCCTCACGCCCAACATCGTCGGTGCAGCGACCCTCACCAAGCAATAGACTGCCGGCCGTTTGGATGGCAAGTGGTTTCTGTAAGCCGCCTATCAGGACATTCTTGTTTTAGTGCTGCCAACGGCGGTTGCTGCATAGGAGCCTTCAGGGCGGAAATATCAGTAGCGCATAGCGAATGACTGCATACCCGGTCTTGGCATTCCTGGCGAACGGCCGGTTCCCGGTTGTCGCCACGGACCGCTCTGGGCACTGACCTGTCGGATAGCGTCGATACCTGAGTGTCTCTTCACGGCCTGAAAGGAGGCCGAGTCGCCGGGAGCATCGCCCGCAACAATGTGCGGGCCGTATCCTTCAGTTCGCCACGCAATCCACGTAATAGCGCACCGCGCCGTTGCTGCCGTCCTTGACCAGGCCGTGGATGTCGGTCTCGAAGCCGGGGAATTTCTCGTTGAATTCGCGGGCGAACTTGAGGTAGCGGACGATGGTGGCGTTGAATTGCTCGCCCGGAATCAGCAGCGGAATGCCGGGCGGATAGGGCGTCAGCAGCACCGCGGTGACGCGTCCTTCGAGCTCGTCGATGGCCACGCGGTCGATCTCGCGGTGCGCCATTTTCGCGAAGGCGTCGGCCGGGCGCATGGCCGGCACCATGTCGGACAAATACATCTTGGTCGTCAGGCGGGCGATATCGCGCGCCTTGTACACCTCGTGGATTTGGGTGCACAGGTCCTTGAGGCCGGTGCGCTCGTAGCGCGGATGCTTGGCGACGAACTCGGGCAGCACCTTCCACAGCGGATGGTTGCGGTCGTAGTCATCCTTGAACTGCTGCAGGGCGGTGACCAGCGTGTTCCAGCGGCCCTTGGTGATGCCGATGGTGAACATGATGAAGAAACTGTAGAGACCGCACTTCTCGACGATGACGCCGTGTTCGGCCAGATACTTGGTGACAATGGCGGCGGGAATGCCGAACTCGTCGGAGAAGTCGCCATCGACATCGAGGCCCGGGGTGATGATGGTGGCCTTGATCGGGTCGAGCAGGTTGAAGCCCTTGGCCAGCTTGCCGAAACCATGCCACTTTTCGCCGGCCTTGAGCATCCATGCATCGCGCTCCTCGATGCCCTCTTCCGACAGGTCCTTCGGGCCCCAGACCTGGAACCACCAGTCGGCGCCCCATTCCTTGTCAACCTTGCGCATGGCGCGGCGGAAATCCAGCGCCTCCATGATCGATTCCTCGACCAGCGCCTTGCCGCCCGGCTCTTCCATCATCGCCGCGGCGACGTCGCAGGAGGCGATGATCGAATATTGCGGCGAGGTCGAGGTGTGCATCAGGTAGGCCTCGTTGAACACGTCGCGGTCGAGCTTGTTATTCTCGGCATCCTGCACCAGGATCTGCGAGGCCTGGCTCAAACCCGCCAGCAGCTTGTGCGTGGATTGCGTGGAGAAGATCATCGATTCCTTGCAGCGTGGGCGGTCGGCGCCGATGGCGTGGTAGTCGCCGTAGAAATCGTGGAAGGCGGCGTGCGGCAGCCAGGCCTCGTCGAAGTGCAGCGTGTCGATCTTGCCGTCGAGCTCTTCCTTGATGTCCTCGACGTTGTAGAGGATGCCGTCATAGGTGCTCTGGGTGATGGTCAGCACGCGCGGCTTGCCCTTGACCTTGCTGGCGAAGGGATGGGCGGCGATCTTCTTCTGGATGTTCTTCCAGCGGAACTCCTCCTTCGGGATCGGCCCGATGATGCCGTAGTTGTTGCGCGTCGGCATCAGGAACACCGGGATCGCGCCGGTCATCATGATGGCGTGCAGGATTGACTTGTGGCAGTTGCGGTCGACGATCACCACGTCGCCCGGCGCCACCGTCGAATGCCAGACAATCTTGTTCGAGGTCGATGTGCCGTTGGTGACGAAGAACAGGTGGTCGCTGTTGAAGATTCGCGCGGCATTGCGCTCGGAAGCCGCCACCGGGCCGGTGTGGTCAAGCAGCTGGCCGAGTTCCTCGACGGCGTTGCAGACGTCGGCGCGCAGCATGTTCTCGCCGAAGAACTGGTGGAACATCTGGCCCACCGGGCTCTTGAGGAAGGCGACGCCGCCGGAATGGCCGGGGCAATGCCACGAGTAGGAGCCGTCCGCGGCGTAATGCACCAGGGCGCGGAAGAAGGGCGGCGGCAGCGAGTCCATGTAGGCCTTGGCCTCGCGCACCACGTGGCGCGCGATGAACTCCGGCGTGTCCTCGAACATGTGGATGAAGCCGTGCAGCTCGCGCAGGATGTCGTTCGGGATGTGGCGGCTGGTGCGCGTCTCGCCGTGCAGGAAGATCGGAATCTCGGCGTTCTTGTAGCGGATCTCTTCGACGAACTTGCGCAGGTTGAGCACGGCGGGGTCGAGTTCGGGGCCGGGCGTGAATTCCTCATCGTCGATCGACAGGATGAAGGCCGATGCGCGGCTCTGCTGCTGGGCGAAGGAAGAAAGGTCGCCGTAGCTGGTGACGCCCAGCACGTCCATGCCTTCCTTCTCGATGGCGTCCGCCAGGGCGCGGATGCCGAGACCCGAGGCGTTCTCGGAACGGAAGTCCTCGTCGATGATGATGATCGGAAAATGGAAGCGCACGGTCTGTCCTTCGCTCTACATCTTGGGCACGGTGACGCCGGTCTGCCCCTGGTACTTGCCGCCGCGATCCTTGTAGGACGTCTCGCAGACCTCGTCGGATTCGAAGAACAGCACCTGGGCGCAGCCCTCGCCGGCGTAGATCTTGGCCGGCAGCGGCGTTGTGTTGGAAAATTCCAACGTCACGTAGCCTTCCCATTCCGGCTCGAAGGGCGTGACGTTGACGATGATGCCGCAGCGCGCATAGGTGCTCTTGCCGAGGCAGATGGTGAGCACGTTCCTCGGAATGCGGAAGTACTCGACGGTGCGCGCCAGGGCGAAGGAATTCGGCGGGATGATGCAAAAGTCGGCATTCACCTCGACGAAGGAATTCGGGTCGAAATTCTTCGGGTCGACGATGGTGCTGTTGATGTTGGTGAACAGCTTGAATTCGCGCGAGCAGCGGATGTCGTAGCCATAGCTGGACGTGCCGTAGGAAACGATCTTCTGGCCGTTGGCCTCGCGTACCTGGCCGGGCTCGAAGGGCTCGATCATCTTGTGCTGCTCCGCCATGCGGCGTATCCACTTGTCAGACTTGATGGTCATGGTTCATCCGGATAAAGGGGCTTAAGGGGCTTAAGGGGCTTAAGGGGCCGCAGTATAAGACCTGCGTCGATTTAGCACAGCAGTTTGGCAAGGCGGGCGACCCCGGCTTGCGGGCTGTCGCGCGCAATCGCCACCAGCGGGACGTCGCCGGCGTGGTGCGCCAGGCTCACCAGCATGACATCGAGCCCGACGGCCGAGCCCGGCGTTTCATTGACGACTATCGCCGTAACGCCGGCGCCGACTTTCAGCAACGCCTCCAGCGCCGTCAGCGTATGGCTCAGGCTGCCCAGATAGCTTCCGGCCACCAGCACGCAGGGCAGGCCGCTGGCGGCGATCCAGTCGCGCACCGTATGCCTCATCGCGTCCAGCGGCGCCATGACGCCGCCGACGCCTTCAATCAGGGTCGAGACAGAGTCGGCGCCGGCGACACGGCGCGTGAAGCCGACCAGCGCATCGAAATCGATGTCGCGCTCTTCCTTCGCCGCTGCCATGTCCGGCGACAAGGCTGCGGCGAAACGCCAGGGCGCGACGGCATCGACTTCGGCAGCGCTCACTTCGCGCCCCAGGGCAGCCAGAAGCTGGCCGGCATCGCTGGCTTCGGCGTGGCGCGCATCGAAGCCCGAGAGTATCGGCTTGAACGCCGCCACGCGCCGGCCCTCCGTCCGCCAGTGGCGCAGCAGGGCGCAGGCAAGCCAGGTCTTGCCGATGTCGGTGCCGGTGCCGGTGATAAACTGCGCCTCCACTTCCGTATCTCCTTGTGCTGCAAACTGTTGCCGCTGGCGCATTTTAGCGGTCCAGCCGGCCGGTTCATACCAATGCCTGAAACTCGCGACTGGCTCACCGGTGGCCTGCCCCACATCTGGCTGCCCTACACCCAAATGCAGACGACGCCCGCGCCCCTGCCGGTGGTCGCCGCGCAGGGCGCGCGTATCCGCCTGGCCGACGGCCGTGAACTGATCGACGGCATCTCCTCATGGTGGACCGCCTGCCACGGCTACAACCATCCCCACATCCGCGCCGCGGTCGAGACACAACTCGCTACCCTGCCCCACGTCATGTTCGCCGGCCTTGTCCATGAACCGGCGCTGCGCCTGGCCGCAAGGCTGGCCGCCCTGCTGCCGGGCGATCTCGAACGCGTCTTCTTCACCGAATCCGGTTCAGTGGCCGTCGAAGTGGCGCTGAAGATGGCGATCCAGTACTGGCGCAACAAGGGCCAGGCCGAAAAGCAGCGCATCGTGTACTTCCGCCACGGCTACCACGGCGACACCTTCGCCACCATGGCGCTGTGCGATCCCGAGGAAGGCATGCACGCGCTGTTCGCCGGGACCATGCCGGACCAGATCATGGCCGAATTGCCCGCCGACGAGGCGATGAGCCGCGCCTTTGACCTGCTGCTGGACACCCACGGCGAACGCATTGCCGCGGTCATCGTCGAGCCGCTGGTGCAAGGCGCCGGCGGCATGCAGATGCACGACACGGCGACCCTGGCCTTGATCGCCGAAGCCTGCACCCGGCACGGCGTGCTGCTGATCGCCGACGAGATCATGACCGGCTTCGGCCGCAGCGGGCGCATGTTCGCCTGCGAGGAAGCCAATGTGGTGCCCGACATCATCTGCCTGTCCAAGGCGCTGACCGGCGGCACCCTGCCGCTGGCCGCCACCGTGGCGCGCAAGCACGTGTTCGAAGCCTTCCTGTCCGGCGATCCCGCCGCCGCGCTGATGCACGGCCCGACCTACATGGCCAACGCCCTGGCCTGCGCCGCGGCCAACGCCTCGCTCGACCTGTTCGAACGCGAGCCTCGAATGGAGCAGGTCGCGGCGATCGAAGCCCAACTCACGTTAGAACTGGCGCCTTGTCGCGCACTCGCCGGCGTCGCCGCCATGCGGGTCAAGGGCGCCATCGGCGCCGTCGAACTCAGCGGCCCGATCGATCTCCACGCCCTGCGCCGGCGCTTCGTCGAACTCGGCGTCTGGGTCAGACCCTTTGGCAAGGTGGTGTACCTGATGCCGCCTTTCACCGTCACGCCTGCCGAACTGACCACGCTGACGGCCGCCGTGCGCAGCGTCCTTGCCGAACGTGCCGGGACCCTCTGATGCATTCGACGCTCGATATCCTGCTGCAGCAACAACTCGCGGCGCTTGACGCCGCACATCGCCGCCGCCGGCTGCGTCCGTTCTCCTGGGTGGACGGCCGATTGCGCGATGCCGGCGGCCGCGTCCTGATCGACGCCTCCTCCAACGACTACCTCGGTCTGAGCCAGCACCCGCTGGTGAAGGCCCGCGCGGCGGAATGGGCGGAGCGCCACGGCGCCGGCGCGCCGGCCTCGCGCCTGGTCACCGGCACGCGCGACATCACCCTGGCGGTCGAGGAAAAGCTGGCGGCCTTCAAGGGCTGCGAGGCGGCACTGCTGTTCTCCAGCGGCTTCCAGGCTAATGCGACGGTGATTCCTTCTCTCGCGAGAGTCGGCGCCGGTGAGACGGCGATTTTCAGCGACGCGCTGAATCACGCCAGCATCGTCCATGGCTGCCGCGCCGCCCGGGCGCAGACGCAAGTCTTCCGCCACAACGATCTCGATCATCTCGAGGACATGCTGCGCCGGCATGCCGGAAAACCCGGCCGCAGACTGATCCTCACCGAATCCGTGTTCAGCATGGACGGCGACCGCGCCGACCTGCCGGCGCTGCTGCAACTCGCCGAGCGCCATGGCGCGGCGCTGTATGTCGACGAAGCCCATGCCAGCGGCGTGCTCGGACCGCAAGGGCGCGGCCTCGCGGCTGAATGCGGCGGCGTAGACATCGTGATGGGCACGCTGGGCAAGGCCTTCGGCGCCTTCGGCGCCTACGTCGCCGGCTCGCGGGCGTTGATCGACTGGCTGGTTAATTGCTGCCCCGGCTTCATCTACACCACGGCACTGCCGCCCGCGGTGCTGGGTGCCGTCGATGCGACGCTCGATCTGGTGCCCGGCATGGAACGGGAACGGGTGCAGTTGGCGCAGAATTCGCAGCGCCTGCGCGATGCGCTGGCGCTGCGCAACTACGACACGCTGGGCTCGACGACGCAGATTGTTCCCGCCGTGATCGGCAGCGAAGCCGACGCGCTGGCCGCGGCCCGGCGCCTGGAAGATGCCGGGATCCTGGCGGTGGCCATCCGCCCGCCGACAGTAGCGGCCGGCACCAGCCGCCTGCGCTTCGCGCTCGGCAGCCACCTCGATGACGAGGCGATGGCCAGGCTGCTTGCGGCTTTGTCAGACCTTTGACGCGGAATACTCGGTACGAAACCCTGTCATAAACGCGCGCAGCGCGCCGATTGGTAACCCCCCGCGAGGGGGGAAGGGGGGCGGGCGACCAATTAGCCTTTAGTTTCGGCCGCTGCGCTTAACGCCGATGATGCCAGCGTTAGCCTCCACTGAAACTTCGTTTTCGCGTATTTCAGACTCCGCGGCTGGCGCTCGGAACCATGAGCGTCAAGTATTCACCACCTTGATGCTGGGGAACTTGCTGGTATGGTCCTTGGCGCGCTCGGCGATCTTTACCGCCGTGCGGCGCGCGATGGTCTTGTAGATCGCAGTCGCGGCTCCGTCCGGATCGGCTTCGACGGTCGGCTTGCCGCCGTCCATCTGCATGCGGATCGCCATGTCGAGCGGCAGGGCGCCGAGCATTTCCACGCCGTAGTCCGTGGCCATCCTGTCGCCGCCGCCGGAGCCGAAAATGTGTTCGGCATGGCCGCACTTGGAACAGATGTGAATGCTCATGTTCTCGACGATGCCGAGGATCGGGATGCCGACCTTCTCGAACATCTTGAGGCCCTTCCTTGCATCCAGCAGCGCGATGTCCTGGGGCGTGGTGACGATGATGGCGCCGGTCACGGGTACCTGCTGCGCCAGGGTGAGCTGGATGTCGCCGGTCCCGGGCGGCATGTCGATAATGAGGTAATCGACATCGCGCCAGCGCGTCTCGGTCAGCAGTTGCGTCAGCGCCTGGGTCACCATCGGGCCGCGCCAGACCATGGGTTGCTCGGGGTCGATGAGGAAGCCGATCGACATGGCCTGGATGCCGTGGGCGTCCATCGGCTCGAGGCCCTTGCCGTCCACCGACTCGGGCCGGCCGCTGGCGATGCCCAGCATCTGCGGCAGCGAGGGGCCGTAGATGTCGGCATCGAGCAGGCCCACCGTGGCGCCTTCGGCCGCAAGCGCCAGCGCAAGATTGACGGCGGTGGTCGACTTGCCGACGCCGCCCTTGCCGCTGGCCACGGCGATGATGTTCTTGACGCCGGGAATCAGCTTGACGCCCTTCTGCACGGCGTGCGTGACCACCTTGAAAAACACGTTGGCGCTGATGTTGCCGATGCCGGAGACGGTCTTCAGTTGCGCGATCACGGCGCTGCGCAGCCCTTCGATCTGGCTCTTCGCCGGGTAGCCGAGCTCGACATCGAGCGAAACATCGTTGCCGGTGATCCTGATGTTCTTGACACTGCGGCTGCCGACGAGGTCCTTGCCGGTGTTGGGATCGACGACTTCCTTGAGTGCAGTCTGGATGCTTTGTTCGGTGATGGACATGAAGAACCTTTGCTGGTGACGAATTGTTGGAAAGCAAATCCCGGGTCGCGGATTATGACCGCTAAGCGGAGCGCCATACTTGAGTGAATTAGTCGGGATTATATATCAGGTTCGGCTGATGCGCCAAATCCGGAACGGGAGGCGGCGCACCGGGAAATCACCGACGCGCCGGGCCGAACCTATAATCGACCCCAACCACTATTCAAACAAGACCTGCGAGGACATATCACTCATGGAAAAGCGCACCATCATCCACCTCTTCGACCCGATGCCGCACAACAGCCCGTTCGACATGAACATGGCGGCCGATGCCGGCTTCGAGGTCCTCCTGCCATACAGCAATGTCAAGCTCGAGGAAGTTAACAGCCTGGTCCAGGACGCCATCTTTTCACGCGGTCCGGCCGGGGTGAAGCGCACCGCCATCTTCATCGGCGGACGCGACATCGGGCTGGCCATGGGCATGCTGAACGCGGCCAAAAAAGCCATGGTGCCGCCCTTCGAGGTCTCCGTCTTCGCCGACCCCAGCGGCGCCTTCACTACCGCCGCCGCCCTGGTCGCCTGCGTCGAACGCGAGCTCAAAAACAAGCACGGCAAGGAGTTGCCGGGCCAGCGCGCCGTGGTTTTCGGCGGCACCGGCCCGGTCGGCCTGGCGACCGGCGTCATCGCCTCGCTGGCCGGCGTCGACACCACCATCGTCGATCCGTTCAACATCGAAACCGCGCTGCAGAAGGCCGATGAATACAACGCGCTGTGCGGCAGCAAGCTGCACGGCACCTACGCGAGTTCCGACGCCGACAAGGCGCGCCTCGTCGCCAGCGCCGACCTGGTGTTCTGCTGCGCCAAGGCCGGCGTAGAGGTGCTCAATGCCGACGTGCTGGCCGATGCCAAGCGGCTCAAGGTGGCCGGCGACGTCAACGCGGTACCGCCGCTGGGCATCGCGGGCATCAAGCTCAAGCATTTCGGCGAACCACTGGTGCATGTCGTCAATGCGCCCGGTGCCGTCGGCATCGGCGCACTGGCGGTCGGCGACGTCAAATACCGCCTGCAGAACCGCCTGCTGGCCCTGATGCTGAGCACCGAGAAGCCGGTCTATCTGGATTTTCGCGATGCCTTCCAGAGGGCGCGCGAACTGGTCTGATCCCTGTCGGATGAAGCAAGTCCAGGTCGACAAATGTTTCGGCAAGTTTTGAACACATCATCCATGGAGGCGATATGAGCTGGTCTATGAAGTTTGGTGCCCTGGCAGTTTCAATGATGCTTGCATGTGGATCTCAAACGGTTTTCGCAAAGGAGATCCAGACTGAAACGAAAAAGGTTGGAGGGTCCGTCAATCTGCAAACCATCACGCTCAAGGGTGATACCTTGTTCAAGTTCGGCGATGACCAATTGTCACCGGCGGGCAAAAAGGCATTGGACGACCTGGTCAAGAGCGGGAAACTTGACCCGATGACACGCTACAGGATTGAAGGGCATACCGACAATATCGGCGACAAGTCGGATAACGGCAAGCTATCGGTCCGGCGTGCAGATTCCGTACGGAAATATCTGTTGTCGAAGAATTCGAATCTAAGGCTGGAGTCTGGCGGAAAGGGTGAAGCCTCGCCGGTGGTTCAATGTTCCGACAAACTGCCGAAAGAGAAACTCGTCCAATGCCTTGCCCCGAATAGACGGGTCACGATCGATCCAATCAATTGACCCGGGCGGTTTCCGGATTCACGACCCGTCCTGGATGCGGGCTTTGAGCCCCGCCAGGTAAGGGGCCGCCTCCGGTGAATTTTCAGCCGGCGCCCACGGCGCCCGTTCGGCTGCGGTGAATGGCAGATAGGGTCCGGCCTTGGCTTCAAAAAACACGGTGTCCGGCTCCAGCGCGACGGCCGTGTGCCAGGTGCCATGGGGGACATCGACGCCGATCGCCGTTGCCTGCCCGCGAAGCGGA
>CAIZKA010000092.1 GCA_903933395.1 uncultured beta proteobacterium
GCTGCGGGACATTCCCGGCGAGCAACATTTTTAAAGGAAAAATCATGGGCAAGATCATCGGCATCGACCTCGGCACCACCAACAGCTGCGTCGCCATCATGGAAGGCGGCAAGCCCAAGGTCATCGAAAACGCGGAAGGTGCGCGCACCACGCCGTCCATCGTCGCCTACGCGGAAGACGGCGAAATCCTCTGCGGCGCCTCGGCCAAGCGCCAGGCGGTGACCAACGCCAGGAACACCCTGTTCGCCGTCAAGCGCCTGATCGGCCGTCGCTTCGAAGAGAAGGAAGTGCAGAAGGACATCAACATGATGCCCTTCAAGATCGTCAAGGCCGACAACGGCGATGCCTGGGTCGAAGCGCGCGGCAACAAGATGGCGCCGCCACAGGTTTCCGCCGAAGTCCTGCGCAAGATGAAGAAAACCGCGGAAGACTACCTCGGCGAGGAAGTCACCGAGGCCGTGATCACCGTGCCCGCCTACTTCAACGACAGCCAGCGCCAGGCCACCAAGGACGCCGGCCGCATCGCCGGGCTGGATGTCAAGCGCATCATCAACGAGCCGACCGCGGCCGCGCTGGCCTTCGGCATGGACAAGCAGGAAGGCGACCGCAAGATCGCGGTGTATGACCTCGGCGGCGGCACCTTCGATATCTCCATCATCGAGATCGCGGCGATCGACGGCGAGCACCAGTTCGAAGTGCTATCGACCAACGGCGACACATTTCTCGGCGGCGAGGATTTCGACCAGCGCCTGATTGACTATGTCGTCACCGAATTCAAGAAGGAACAGGGCGTCGACCTGAAGAACGACGTGCTCGCCCTGCAGCGCCTCAAGGAAGCCGCGGAAAAGGCCAAGATCGAACTGTCTTCGGCGCAGCAGACCGAATTCAACCTGCCCTACATCACGGCCGATGCCACCGGCCCCAAGCACCTGGCGATGAAGCTGACCCGCGCCAAGTACGAAGCGCTGGTCGAGGACCTGATCGAGCGCACCATCGAGCCCTGCCGCATCGCGATCAAGGATGCCGGCGTCAAGACCTCGGATCTCACCGACGTGATCCTGGTCGGCGGCATGACGCGCATGCCCAAGGTGCAGGACAAGGTCAAGGAATTCTTCGGCAAGGAACCGCGCCGCGACGTCAATCCCGACGAAGCCGTGGCTGTCGGCGCCTCGATCCAGGGCGGCGTACTGCAGGGCGAAGTCAAGGACGTGCTGCTGCTCGACGTCACTCCGCTCAGCCTGGGCATCGAGACCCTGGGCGGCGTCATGACCAAGCTGATCAAAAAGAACACCACGATCCCGACCAAGGCGGCGCAGACCTTCTCCACCGCCGACGACAACCAGAGCGCGGTGACCATCCACGTCCTCCAGGGCGAGCGCGAGATGTCCAGCGGCAACAAGAGCCTGGGTCAGTTCAACCTGACCGACATTCCGCCCTCGCCGCGCGGCATGCCGCAGATCGAGGTCACCTTCGACATCGACGCCAACGGCATCCTGCACGTATCCGCAAAGGACAAGGGCACCGGCAAGGAAAACAAGATCACCATCAAGGCCAACTCGGGACTGTCCGAAGCAGAGATCCAGGCCATGGTGCAGGACGCTGAAGCGCACGCCGAGGACGACCACAAGGCACGCGAACTGGTCGACGCGCGAAACCAGTGCGACGCCATGGTGCATTCGATCAAGAAATCGCTTGCCGAACACGGCGACAAGATAGACGCCGAGGAAAAGGGCAAGATCGAAGCCGCCCTCAAAGACGCCGAAGACGTGCTGAAAGACGGTGACAAGGCCACCATCGAAGCCAAGACCGAAGCGCTGGCCAAGGCTTCGCAGAAACTCGGCGAGAAGATCTACGGTGACGCGCAGGGCGCGGCCGGCGCTGGGGGTGCCGGTGGTGCCGGCAGCAGCGGTGGTGCCGAAGCGAAAAAGGACGACGGCGACGTGGTCGATGCGGAGTTCACCGAAGTGAAGGACAAGAAGGGTTAGACCGGACACTCATAGAATCCGAGTGCCGTTCTAACTGGCCGAGTTGAAGCGGGCGACTTCGTCGCCCCTTAACTCGGCCTTTGCACAAAGCAGCCTGGACAGATAAACATGGCAAAGAAGCGCGACTACTACGAAGTCCTCGGCGTCAATCGCGACGCCTCGGATGAGGACATCAAGAAGGCCTATCGCAAGCTGGCCATGAAACACCATCCGGACCGCAATCCGGACAACCCGAAATCCGAGGAGCAGTTCAAGGAGGCCAAGGAAGCCTACGAAGTGCTCTCCGATCCGCAGAAGCGGCCCGCCTATGACCAGTACGGGCATGCCGGGGTTGATCCCCAGGCGGGGATGGGTCCCGGCGGGGCGGGAGCGGGCGGCTTCGCCGATGCCTTCTCCGACATCTTCGGCGACATCTTCGGCGGGGGGCAGAGGGGCGGCGGCCGTTCCAACGTCTATCGCGGCGCCGACCTGCGCTACAACCTCGAAGTCTCCCTCGAGGATGCCGCGCGCGGCAGCGAAACCCGTATCCGCATTCCGACCATGGCCGAGTGCGAAACCTGCAGCGGCAGCGGCGCCAAAAAAGGCAGCGAACCCAAGACCTGCCCGACCTGCGCCGGCCACGGCCAGGTGCGCATGCAGCAGGGCTTCTTCTCGATCCAGCAAACCTGCCCGAAATGCCACGGCACCGGGCGCTACATCGCCGATCCCTGCGGCAGTTGTCACGGCGCCGGCCGCGTCAAGCAGCACAAGACCCTGTCAGTCAAGATTCCATCGGGGATCGACGAAGGCGATCGGATACGGCTGACCGGCGAGGGCGAACCCGGCGTCAATGGCGGGCCGCCGGGCGACCTCTACGTGCAGATCCACCTCAAGGCCCACGCCGTGTTCCAGCGCGATCACGACGACCTGCATTGCGAGATGCCGATCAGCTTTGCCACCGCAGCTCTTGGCGGCGAAATCGAAGTTCCCACGCTCGACGGCGTGGCCAAGCTCAAGATTCCGGCCGAAACGCAAACCGGCAAGGTCTTCCGCCTGCGCGGCAAGGGCATCAAGGGCGTGCGCTCCGCCAGCCACGGCGACCTGCTCTGCCATGTCGTGTTGGAAACGCCCGCCAAGCTAACCGACCGGCAGAAGGAACTGCTGCAGGAGTTCGAGGTGATCAGCCAGGGCAACGCCCAGCGTCACAGCCCGCGCGCGCAAGGCTGGATGGATCGGGTCAGGGATTTCTTCGGCGGCTGAGAACTACCCTACCCGGCACCGGCGATACGGCGATGGCTCCTCTCAGGCCCGGCGCCAAGTGGTTCCCTGCGGCCCGTCCTCCAGCACGATGCCGGCGGCCTTGAGTTCGTCGCGAATGCGGTCCGATTCGGCAAAATTCTTCGCCTTCTTCGCCGTGCTGCGGGCGCCGACTTTTGCTTCGATTTCTTCGTTGCTCAGGCCACCGGCCGGCGTCGCCTGCAGGAATAGCTGCGGATCGCGCTGCAGCAGGCCCAAAACGCCACCCAAGGCCTTGAGCTGAGTGGCAAGGACAACATCACCGCGATTCGCCGCGCCTGCCAGGTCGAACAGTACGGCCATGGCTTCGGGCGTGCCGAAATCGTCGTCCAGCGCGGCCTTGAAGCGCACCGCGTGGGCTTCATTCCAATCGACCTGCGCTTCACCGGCGACGCCCTTGAGCGAGGTGTAAAGCCTCGTCAGCGCCTGTCGCGCGTCGTCGAGGTGGACGTCGGAATAGTTCAGCGGGCTGCGGTAGTGGGCGCGCAGGATGAAAAAGCGCACCACTTCCGGATCGTATTTTTTCAACACCTCGCGGATGGTGAAGAAATTGCCCAGCGACTTCGACATCTTCTCGTCATCGACACGGACGAAGCCGTTGTGCATCCAGTAATTGACGAACTGGCACTGGTGCGCGCCTTCGGACTGCGCAATCTCGTTCTCATGATGAGGGAACTGCAGGTCCTGGCCGCCGCCGTGGATGTCGAAGTGCTTGCCCAGCAGTTGCGAGCCCATGGCCGAGCACTCGATGTGCCAACCCGGACGACCCGGTCCCCAGGGCGATGCCCATTTCACTTCGGCGGGCTCGTCGTCGCGGGCATGTTTCCACAGCACGAAATCGAGCGGATCCTGCTTGCCGGCCATGACGTCGACGCGCTCGCCGGCACGCAGGTCCTCCAGGGACTTGCCCGAGAGCTTGCCGTAACCGTCGAACTTGCGCACCGAGTAACAGACATCATTGCTCGCGGCGACGTAGGCGTAGCCGTTCTTTTCCAGCGTGACTATCATGTCCAGCATCTGCGCCACGTATTCCGTGGCGCGTGGTTCGGCATCCGGGCGCAGCACGCCCAGCGCACCGGCATCTTCATTCATCGCGGCGATGAAGCGGTCGGTGAGCTGGCGGATCGTCTCGCCGTTCTCCTGAGCGCGGCGGATGATCTTGTCGTCGATGTCGGTGATGTTGCGCACATAGTTCAGGGCGTAGCCGCTGGCCCGCAGCCAACGCGCCACCATGTCGAACACCACCATCACGCGGGCATGGCCGAGATGGCAGAAGTCATACACGGTCATGCCGCAGACGTACATATTGACGCGGCCTGGTTCAATGGGGATAAAGGCCTGCTTGTCGCGGGCCAGGGTGTTGTATATCTTCAGCATGGGTCGGGGAATCGCCTGAACGCCGCGATAAGCGGAAAGATGGGCTCGAAAGGCCCGTATTATCGCGCCATTGATCAAACTCGGTCAGGTTGTCGGGAAGGCGGGCTTCTTGGTAGAATTCGACGCTGAATCCCGGATGGTTTTCATTCCGGCGAAAGCGAAGTTTCAGTGCGGGCTGGCGACGGTTTTACCGGCACCAAGCGCAGCGCGCCGTAACTAAATCGAATTTCGGGCAACCGCCAAAAAGAAGCATATACCATGACCCAGATCCGCCTCAAAGCCTCACACATCCTCGTTTCAGCCATTTCTGCTGTTCTCATGCTGTTGGCGCCGACGGTGCGTGCGGACGCCCTGCAGGACATTGGCAAACAGATCAAGCAGGGGCAGTATTCCCAAGCGCTGGAACAGGTGGACAAGTACCTGGCCGGCAAGCCCAAGGACGCCCAGGGCCGCTTCCTCAAGGGCATCATCCTGACCGAGATGAACAAGCCGAACGAGGCTGTAGCCATATTCACCAAGCTGACCGAGGACTATCCGGAACTGCCTGAACCCTACAACAACCTCGCCGTCATCTACGCCCAGCAGAAGCAGTTCGACAAGGCCAAGCAGGCTCTGGAAATGGCCATTCGCACCCATCCTTCTTACGCCACGGCCCACGAAAATCTCGGCGACATCTACGCCCGCCTCGCCAGCCAGGCTTACGACAAGGCGCTGCAAATCGATTCGTCGAACTCCAGCGCGCAGAAGAAGCTGGCCATGATCAGCGATTTGATGGGCACCGGCAACCGCCCCGGCAAGGCCACCAAGCCGATCGGCGATGCGCGTCCGGTTGAACCCGTAAAGCTTGCGGAGACCCCCAAACCACAGGCAGCGACGGTACCAGCCGCCGCCGCACCGGTTGCCATGCCCGCCGCCGAACCGGCGAAACCCGCCGAACCGGTCAGGCCCGCACCGGCAAAAGCTTCCGGCGACGCCAAAGCCGATGTCACCGCTGCCATCGACCAGTGGGCAGCCGCATGGTCGCGCAAGGATGTCAAGACTTACCTCGCTGCCTATGCCCGTGACTTCAAGACTCCGGGCGGCGAGTCGCGCGCGGCATGGGATGCCGAGCGCCAGAAACGCATCGACAAGCCGGGCACAATCCAGGTCAGCTACGAAAACCTGCAGATCACCGTCGATGGCGACGCGGCAACGGCGAAATTCCGCCAGCACTACAAGTCGGCGTCGCTCAAGACCTCGAGCAACAAGGTCCTGCAACTGGTCAAGCGTGACGGCAAATGGCTGATCGTGCAGGAGCGGGTCGGTACCTGATGCCCTGCCCCTTGCGCCACCTGGCCGTCGTCTCGGCCTGCAGCCTCCTCCTCGCGGCAACTGCCGCCGGAGCCGCCGGCAAGGCGCCCGCCCATCTCAAGAAGGCTGCAGCCGGCAACATCGTAGAGGCGAGCTACACGGATTCCGGCCCGGAACCGCTGCTGGCGAAAGTATTCGACGCCATCGAAGCCAACCAGCTTGACGTCGCCATGCAGCAGACGGAAATGCTGATCAAGGCCTATCCCAATTTCCGGCTCGCGCATCTGGTCAAGGGCGACCTGCTGCTGGCCCGCTCGCGCCCCCTGATGGCCTTCGGCGAAGGCGGCGGGCCCGCCGCGGGAGAAAAGATCGCCGATCTGCGCGACGAAGCCATCGTCCGCCTCAAGGGCTACCGCACCAAGCCGCCGGCCGACTATGTACCGCGCTACCTGCTGCAGATGGAGCCGGAACAGAAGCATGCGATCGTCGTCGATACGCAAAAGTCCCGGCTCTACCTCTACCAGAACGACAAGGGCACACCGCGCTTCGTCGCCGACTACTACATCTCGCAGGGCAAACTGGGCGCGGACAAGACCCGCGAGGGCGACAAGAAGACGCCGATCGGCGTCTATCACGTTACCTCGAGCCTGCCGCGGCAGAAGCTCGCCGACCTTTACGGCAGCGGCGCCTTCCCCATCAACTATCCCAACGACTGGGACAAGCGCCAGGGGCGCAACGGCCACGGCATCTGGCTGCACGGCACGCCCTCCGACACCTTTTCGCGCCCGCCCAAGGCATCCGACGGCTGCGTGGTGCTGGCCAACCAGGACCTCGACTCGCTGTCGAAGACCCTCCAGATCGGCCTGACGCCGGTAATCATCAGCAACAGCATCGAATGGCTGTCGCTTGACGACTGGCAGAGCGAACGCAGTGCGCTGCTCAAGATGATCGAGGAGTGGCGGCAGGACTGGGAAAGCCGCAACGTCGACAGCTATGCCAGGCACTACTCGCACAAATTCAATACGGACGGTCAGGGCTACCGGGAATGGGTCGAGCACAAGCGCAAGGTCAATGCGGGCAAGAGCTGGATAAAGGTCGCGACCGGCAACATCAGCATGTTCCGCAACCCCGGTACCGAAGAATACGTCGTCGTCACCTTCGAGCAGGACTACCGCTCGAGCAATCTTTCCGGCCAGATGAAAAAGCGCCAGTACTGGATCAAGGAAGGCGGCCGCTGGAAGATTGTTTTTGAAGGCAGCGCCTGATCCACCCTTCGCCCGTCGTTTCCCGCTCCCTTGCGTACATTCCCCGGAGGCTCCATGCACCGTCTGTTAATGCTTGCGTTCGCACTTCTTTCCAGCTTCACCGCATTCGCCGCCAACCCCCAGGTAGAGATGAAGACTTCGATGGGGACGGTAGTCATCGAGTTGTATCTGGACAAGGCGCCGAAGTCGGTGGAAAACTTCCTCCAGTACGCCAGGGATGACTTCTTCAAGGACACGGCGTTCCACCGCGTGATTCCCGGCTTCATGATCCAGGGCGGCGGCTTCACCGCGGACATGAAGCAGAAAGAAACCCGGGCCGCTATCCAGAATGAAGCCAAGAACGGGCTGAAGAACGAAACCGGCACCCTGGCCATGGCGCGCACCGGCGATCCGCATTCGGCAACCGCGCAATTCTTCATCAACCTCAAGGACAACAGCTTCCTCGACTATCCCAGTCGTGACGGCTGGGGCTACGCCGTATTCGGCAAGGTCGTGCAGGGCTTCGACATCGTGCAGAAGATCGCCACCGTACCGACCAGCAATGCCGGCCCGCACCAGAACGTGCCGACCATCCCGGTGCTGATCGAATCCGTCAAGCTGCTGCCGGCAAAGAAATAAACCACACAGGACCTCAGCTCATGATCAAACTCACTACCAGCCACGGCGTCATCACCCTCGAACTCGACGCCGAAAAGGCGCCCAAGAGCGCCGCGAATTTCATCGCCTACGTCGAAGCCGGCCATTACGACAACACGATTTTTCACCGGGTCATCGACGGCTTCATGATCCAGGGCGGCGGCTTCGAGCCGGGCATGGACCAGAAACCGGTCAAGGCGGCCATTGAAAATGAGGCGAAGAACGGCCTCAGGAACGAGATGTACACCGTCGCCATGGCCCGCACCAGCGACCCGCACTCGGCCACGGCACAGTTCTTCATCAACGTCGGCGACAACGACTTCCTCGACTTCGACAAGTGCCAGGACGGCTGGGGCTACTGTGTCTTCGGCCGCGTCATCGAGGGCAAGGATGTCGTCGACAAGATCAAGGCGGTCAAGACCGCCAACAAGGACTTCCACCAGAACGTGCCGCGGGAAGACGTCGTCATCGAGCGTGCCGAAGTCGTCTGAAAGCTTACGAATAAATCTACTGCGCGTGCCGGATCGGGGCTTGGGCGGCTCACTTGGCAAACCCGGCTATCCTCACATATAACGACATATGTTCCGGTAGCTGCCACCGCAACGCACGCAGTGCGCTTGCGCGCCTGCTCGGGGCCGCACCCCGCTGCAGCCACGCGGCTACGCCCCGAAGGAAGCCCCCTTGGGGGGCGATTTCTTCGCAAGCTTCGAATCTTCTGCGGATAGCTCCATGTTGACCGTCTCAGGTACTGCCCGCTTTGTATCCGACCTGCACCTGCGGGCGGAGAGGCCGGACCTGAGCGAGCGCTTCGCCGTCTTTCTCGCCGATACCGCCGCGGCGAAGGTCGACACGCTGTTCATCCTCGGCGACCTGTTCGAGTACTGGATCGGCGACGACAATCTGTCCGATTCCTTCAATGCCGGCGTCTGCGCCTTGCTGCGTGCCACCGCGGACATGGGGACGCGCATCTGCTTCATTGCCGGCAATCGCGACTTCCTGATCGGAGAAACCTTTGCCGCCGCCGCGGGAATCGAACTGCTGCCGGAAACCGCGATAGTCGGCGCCGGCGGAACGCCGACCCTGATCATGCACGGCGATACGGTGTGCACCGATGACCTGCCCTACCAGGAATTCCGCCGCATGGTGCGCGCCAAGGAATGGCAGCAGGATTTTCTCGCCCGGCCCTTGCCTGAGCGCCGTATCGAAGTCGAATCGCTGCGGCGGCGCAGTGCGGAGGCGATGCTGGGCAAGACTGCCGCGATCATGGATGCCAACGCCGCTGCAATCCGCGCGGCGTTGTCCGCTCACGGCTGTACCCGGCTGATCCACGGCCACACGCACCGACCGGGACGGGAAGACATCAAGCTGACGGACGGCAGCGACGCCGAGCGCTGGGTGCTATCCGATTGGGATACAGGTCGCGGCGATGCGCTGGAAATCGGGCCGGCGGGTGTACGCCGGCTCGACCTGAGTCGCTAGCCCAGGCCCCGCGCCAGGTCCGCCTGCAAGTCGGCCGGGCTCTCCAGCCCGACAGCAATCCGCAACAAGCCTTCGACTATGCCGGACGCCGCACGCGCTTCGGCCGAAATGCGGCCGTGGGTGGTCGATGCGGGATGGGTAATGGTGGTCTTGGTGTCGCCGAGGTTGGCGGTGATCGAAAGCAGGCGGCAGTTGTCGACCACGCGCCACGCCTCTTCGCGCCCGCCCCTGACCTCGAAGGAGACAATCGCACCGCCGCTGGCCTGCTGCCTCATCGCCAGCGCATGCTGGGGATGCGAGGGGAGTCCGGGATAGAACACCCTCACCACCTGCGGCTGCGCCTCCAGCCACTGCGCCATTGCGAGTGCGTTGGCGGACTGCGCCTGCATGCGCACCGACAGCGTTTCCAGGCCCTTGAGGATCACCCAGGCATTGAACGGCGACAAGGTCGGCCCGGCGGTGCGCAGGAACTTGAAGACTTCCTCGGTCAGGGCTTTCGCGCCGCAGACCGCCCCACCCAGCACCCGTCCCTGGCCGTCCAGATACTTGGTGGCGGAATGGATGATGAGGTCGGCGCCCAGTTGCAGCGGCCGCTGCAGGGCCGGCGTGCAAAAGCAGTTGTCGACTACCAGCAAGGCCCCGCCGGCATGCGCCACGCCGGCCAGCGCCGCGATGTCGAAGACTTCGGTCAGCGGATTGGACGGGGTTTCGATGAACACCAGCTTGGTATTCGGCCGCATGGCGGCGCGAAAGGCCTCGATGCCGCCCTGGTCGACGAAAGTGGTTTCCACTCCAAAACGCGGCAGGATGGTGCCGAACAGCTGCTGCGTCGCGCCGAAGATGCTGCGCGAAGCGACGATGTGCTCGCCGCCGTTCATCAGCGCCATCACCGTGGACAGGATCGCCGCCATGCCGGTGGCGGTGGCAATGCAGGCCTCGGCGCCTTCCAGTGCTGCCAGCCGCTCCTGCAGGTTGGTGACCGTTGGGTTGGTGAAACGGGCGTAGACGTTGCCCGCCTCCGCCCCGGAAAAGCGCGCCGCCGCCTGGGCCGCGTTGTCGAAGACGAAACTCGAGGTCAGGTAGAGCGCCTCGGAGTGTTCGTTGAACTGGCTGCGCTCCTGGCCGGCGCGCACGGCAAGCGTCTCGAACGACCAGCCCGATGTGTCAAGACGGGTATCCACTCCGCTCATCCCGCCTGCACCAGATTCAGGTCGAGTTGTTCTCCATCCTGTCCGTCAAAACCGTCATTGTCGTCCGGCCGCTGCAGCGGCGGCAGGGAACGCCTGTCCTCCATGCTCTGCAGATAGGCCGCGCTGACGTCGCCGGTGATGTACTGGCCGTCGAAGCAGGAGGTCTCGAACTGAGTCACCGTCGGGTTGACCGAACGCACCGCGGCCTTGAGCGCGTCGAGATCCTGGTAGATCAGCGCATCGGCGCCGATCTCGCGGCAGATCTCGTCGTCATTGCGGAAGGCGGCGATCAGCTCGGAGCGCGTCGGCATGTCGATGCCATAGACGTTGGCGAAACGCACCGGCGGCGAGGCGGAGGCGAAATAGACCTTTTTCGCGCCGGCTTCGCGCGCCATCATGATGATCTCGCGACTGGTGGTGCCGCGCACGATGGAGTCATCCACCAGCAGAACGTTGCGCCCCTTGAACTCCTGGCTGATGGCATTGAGTTTCTGGCGTACGGATTTGCGCCGCGTGGCCTGCCCCGGCATGATGAAGGTGCGGCCGATGTAGCGGTTCTTGACGAAACCCTCGCGGTAGGGAAGGTTCAGCCGCGCCGCCATTTCCATTGCCGAGTGGCGACTGGAATCGGGGATCGGGATCACCGCGTCGATCTCCAGGTGCGGCATGGTGAGGCGCAGCTTGTCGGCCAGGTAGTCGCCCATCTTGGCCCGCGTCTCATAGACGGAAATGCCGTCCATCACCGAATCTGGGCGGGCCAGATAGACGAACTCGAACATGCACGGCGCATGGAGCGTGCGTTCCGCGCACTGGCGGCTGACGAAATTCCCGCGCATGTCGATCAGCACCGCTTCGCCGGGCTCGACGTCGCGCAGCATCTTGAAGCCCAGCGTATCGATGGCCACGCTCTCCGAGGCCACCATGTATTCCATGCCCTCGGGTGTCTCGTTGCGCCCCATCACCAGCGGACGGATGCCGTAGGGATCGCGGAAGGCCAAGAGGCCGTAGCCGGCGATCATCGCCACCACGGCATAGGCGCCCTTGACGCGGCGATGTACGCCGGCC
>CAIZKA010000093.1 GCA_903933395.1 uncultured beta proteobacterium
CGCCTGCCGCTGGACCAGTTGAAGATCGACCAGTCCTTCGTGCGCGACGTGCTCAGCGACCCCAACGACGCCTCGATCGCCCGAACCATCATCGCGCTGGCGCAAAGTCTCGGGCTGGGCGTGATCGCCGAGGGCGTGGAAACGGCTGCGCAGCGGGACTTTCTGGCCAAATCGGGCTGCCATGCCTATCAGGGCTATTTCTTCAGCAAGCCCCTGCCGCTGGACCGCTTTGAAGCCTTTGTGATGCCGGAGCGGGTGCCGTAATGCACGGGCAGGAAGTCGGCGGTAGCGCTACGGCGATCTCGCAGACCAGCGCAACGACCATCGATCAGGACGACGACGCCCTCCCCACCAGATCGCGCTGGACCGTGCCGCTGCTTGCCGCACTGGTGCTGCTGGTGCCGCTGCTGGTAGTGGCGGTGATCAAGTTCCATGGCCCGCAGTTGGAACGCGATGCCTACACCAGCCTCGAGATCACGGCCCGACTCAAGGCGCAACTGGTGGAGTCCTGGCTCGAGGAAAGACGAGGCGACGGCAGGACCCTGACCGCCGACGAGGAACTGGCCGAACGTATCGCCAACATTCAGCGCAAACCTGATCCGAAGCAGGCGGCACTGATCGTGCACCGGCTCGATGCGATCCGCCTGGCCTATGGCTATTCCTCTGCCTCACTGTACGACCCGCAAGGCGAACGGCGGCTGACCTCCGGTGAGGACCATGAAATCTCGGCGCAGACAAAGACGTTGCTGCCCGCGGCGTTGGCCAGCGGAAAGATCACGCAAAGCGAGTTCTATCTGGACGCCCATGACGGCCTGGCGTCGCTCAACTTCGTAGTACCCCTGCACCGCACCGTCGCCGGGCAGCGGCAAGCCGTGGGAACGCTGGCGCTCCATACCGAGCCGGATACGTCCATTTTCCCGCTGATCCTGAGCTGGCCGTCGGCCAGCCCCAGTGGCGAAACCCTGCTGGTGCGGGGCGAGGGCGAATCGGTGGTATTTCTCAACGAATTGCGCCATGTGAAGAACACCGCGATGAAGCTGCGGCGCCCGCTGGCCGACCCTTTGCTGCCCGCCGCCGTTGCCGCTCGTACCGCCAGAGCGGGAACGCTTCGCGGCAGGGACTATCGCGGCGTGGAGGTGCTGGCCGCCTTTCAACCGGTGGCGGGCACCGACTGGCACCTGATTGCCAAGCTCGATTACGACGAAGTCATGGCTCCGCTGTGGCAACTCGTCACCTGGGTCGCCCTGCTGGCCGTGGCCGCGGTCATCGCCATCGGCTCGGTGCTGCGTGGCTTCTGGAGGCAGCAGCAACGCCTGCTTCGACTTGCCGCACAGTCCAGACTGACAAAAAGCCTGCGCCAGCGGGAAGAGCGTTTCCGGGCCGTGACGGAAACAGCCTACGATGCGATTGTCACCGCCGATGCCGCTGGCACTATAGTTTCCTGGAACTCCTCCGCAAGCAAGATGTTCGGCTTTGCCGCCAGCGAGATCGTCGGGCAACCCCTGACACGGATCATTCCGCCGCGCTTCCAGAAGGCCGCCATGGATGGCTTCCAGCGCCTGATGAACGGCGACCCCGAAGGCCGGGACCGCAGCATCGCGGAACTGATCGGCATGCGCAAGGACGGCAGCGAATGCCCCCTCGAACGCTCGATCGCGCTGTGGCAAACCGAGGACGGCCGCTACTTCACCTGCACCATGC
>CAIZKA010000094.1 GCA_903933395.1 uncultured beta proteobacterium
ATGAGCTTCACCGAGTCGATCGCCGCCGGGCGCGCCTTCGTCGCCGGTGGCGATCCCCCGATCAACGCCAACCGGGAGCTGATCGCTACGGGTGCGGCCAATCTGGGCGGAGCGCTGTTCGGCGCCATGCCCGCCGGCGGCAGCACCTCGCAGACCGCTGTCGTGCGCGCGGCCGGCGCGTCCTCGCAGAAAGCGTCCCTGGTCACTGCGGCAGCGGCCGCCGCGACCATGCTGCTGCTGGCACCGCTGTTGGGAATGCTGCCCAACGCCACGCTGGCGGCGGTGGTCATCGTCTATTCCGTAGGGCTGATCCAGCCGGTCGAATTCGCCGCCATCCGCAAGGTGCGCACCATGGAATTCCGCTGGGCGGTAATCGCCTGTCTCGGCGTGCTGATTTTCGGCACCCTGCAGGGCATCGTGGTGGCGATCATTGTGTCGCTGATCGGGCTGTCCAGCCAGGCCGCGAACCCGCGCGTCTGGGTCATCGGCCGCAAGCGCGGCAGCGACGACGTGCTGCGTCCGCTCTCGCGCGAGCATCCCGACGATGAAACCTTTCCCGGCCTCTTGATCCTGCGGCCGGAAGGCCGCCTATTCTTCGTCAATGCGCAGACCGTAGCGGACCGGATCAAGGCACTGATCGCGAAGCATCAGCCGCGCGTGCTCGTGCTGGACCTGAGCCGCGTGCAGGACGTCGAATACTCGGCGCTGCAGATGCTCGTCGAAGGCGAGCAGCGATCCTCCGGGCAGGGCGTCACCCTGTGGCTGACCGGGCTGAATCCCGGCGTGCTGGAAATCGTGCGGCATTCGGGGCTGGCGGAGCGGCTGGGCCGCGAGCGCATGCCCCACAATGCGCACGCGGCAATCGAGCAATTCCTGGCCATGCAGGCAGCGACAGGCAACACAGCTCCGCACGCAACAGCCTGAACGGCGACGACGGTCCTGGTGGGCATGCGCGTTGGCCTGCACGTAGTCGGCGTCACTGCGCTGAATACCGCGCTCTAGAAGGCGCGCAAGACGCCAGACTAGCCGAGCGACTCGACTTCAGCAGCATTGATTATTGCGGCACGCGTCGTGCCCGAAAAGTCGGTGCCGGCGACACGGCGACCAGGGTGTCCTCGAATTCAATTCAGCGCGAAATCGCCAGATCGGACCCAAGATCACCCTGATGCCTCTTCGCCCATAGGGCGAGGCAGGCTAGTCGGAAAGAAACTCCACTTTCTGGAGAAATGCGCTGGCACCACCCCGGGTGTCCTTGGTGTTCATCTGAAAGGAAAAGCCCGTGACCGGTGGCAATGCCCCAGGCTCGAATTGGGAGTTGTAGATGGTGGCCAGATCTACGGTGGTGGTAACCAGGGTGCCAGCATCCGGTGCGCAGGGGTTGCAAACATATCGGCCGCCCTTCTTGAAGTACCTGGCCGTGTATATGCGCCCCGCCACCGCGTTGCGACTCAGAAACGGGCTGATGAAATACGGTGCATCGGGCAGAAAAGGCAACCCGCTGCCGATTTTTTTCGAACCAAACGAGATGACCACCGCAATGGGCACCCGGTAGTTGCCTTTTTCCCAGTCGGCTCCGTCCGGATACAGATTGACGCCCCAGGAGATACGCACGCTTTTTACATTGGGAATATTCGCTTCATGGATGAATAAACCCGCAAGGTTGTCGGTCGTCGCCAACACGAGACGGCGGTCCTTGAACTTCGCCTCGAGTTTTTTTGCATCCAGTTCGTACTGAAATCCTGATTTTTGCAGCCAGGGCCCGGCGTCACCGTCCGGCTCGGTGGAAAAATCAAAGGTATGAAGGACCGCGGCACCGGCCGGTGTGCCGGCAAGGGCCAGTAAATAGGCCATCTGGATTGCCAAAATACGGACGATGACGCTGAATCGACCGGAACTGGAAAGGCTCATGAACTCACCTTGCAATTTTGGGTTACCAAGTCGCCAGTGCTTGCATACCAACGCAGAAACTACCAAAGATGCGGCACGGCAGATCGCCACTGCTGAAATTCCCCGGTGATATCCGCCAGAGCCAATCCAGCGGCGCGTAGTAAGGGTAGCAAATCCAAAGAACCTTCGGAGAGTATGGCTGACGCCGGACGCCGCAGTCAACGCCGATGTCGGGCCGACGACACGACGATCCAGGCCGTAGCGGAATCAATCCGAAGGTGATCCAGATCAAAAAACAGGCCAGGAATTGCGCGTAGCCTTTGTGCAAAGGGATGGCGACGCTAGCCGCGGGGTGGGTGGGTTCTTTGTCGGTTAACATCAACCTGAGTCGCCTGGTCGATCGCAAGAGCGTTTCCGAAAACAGGAGCAAATCATGGCTGGCAAAAAAAAGAGCAAGGAAATTCAGGCAAGCGAGTCCACGGCAGAAGCGCTCGGCAACAAGGCCTACGAAAAAGAACTCAAGCGGCTGCATGTGGAACTGGTCAAGTTGCAGCAGTGGGTGGTACACAAGGGACTCAAGATCTGCATCGTCTTCGAAGGGCGCGACGGCGCCGGCAAGGGCGGCACCATCAAGGCGATCACCGAGCGGGTGAGTCCGCGTGTGTTCCGTGTCGTTGCCCTGCCTGCACCGACCGAACGCCAAAAGAGCCAGATGTATGTCCAGCGCTACATCGGCCACTTTCCGGCGGCGGGCGAGATCGTGATCTTCGATCGCAGCTGGTACAACCGGGCGGGGGTGGAACGGGTGATGGGCTTCTGCACCCCCGAGCAGGCGAAGAGGTTCCTCGGCGGCGTGCCATTGGTGGAACGCGCGATGGTCGAGTCCGGAATCATCCTGCTGAAATACTGGCTTGAAGTCAGCCCCGAAGAACAGGAGCGCCGGCTGCGCGACCGCATCGATGACGGCCGCAAGATCTGGAAACTGACGTCGATGGACGTAAAGTCCTTCACCCGCTGGGACGACTACACGCAGGCGCGCGACGACATGTTTGCCGCCACCGATTCGTCGTGGGCGCCGTGGTTCGTCGCCCGCTCCGAGGACAAGAAGCGGGTGCGCCTGAACGTGATCAGCCACCTGCTGGAGCACGTGCCCTACAAAGAGGTTCCGGTCAAAAAGGTCACGCTGCCCAAGCGCAAGATCGGTCGCAGCAAAGCCGCCGACTATCCGTTCAAGTACGTTCCCGACTATCTCCCGGTCGCAGACGGTCCGGCAAAACGCGGGAGAAAAAAGTAACGGCAAGGTCCCGCCGCACGAAGAGGCAGTAAATGAAGACCCCTGCATCGGCAGCACCCGCAGGTTTTGATCTGCACCATCCGCCCGACTTCTCGCTGGTCCTGGGCGGACCACTCTTCCAGCTTTTGCGCCGGACGCATCTGGCCGACGATGCCCTGATGCTGGTGCGCCAGCGCATCATTGTTATCGCGCTGTTTGCCTGGCTGCCGCTTCTGCTGCTCTCTGCGCTGGAAGGAAACCTGTGGGGCGGCAATAGCCGCGTGCCGTTTCTGCTCGATATCGAGGTTCACGTCCGCTTCCTCGTGGCCTTGCCCCTGCTGATCCTTGCCGAGTTGGTGGTGCACCGGCGCATGCGCCCCCTGCTGCAGCAGTTTGACGAACGAAACCTGATTCCCGAGTACGCCATGGCGCGGTTCGAAGCGGCCATCACGTCGGCGTTCCGATTGCGCAACTCCGTGCTTGCCGAAGTGCTGCTGATCGCCTTCGTGTACGGGGTCGGTGTCCTGGTGATCTGGCGCCAGTACGTCGCACTCGACACGACGACGTGGTACGCGACACAGTTGGCAGGAGGCTCCGGGCTTTCACTTGCCGGAATGTGGTTCGGTTACGTCAGCCTGCCGATCTTTCAGTTTCTCCTGTGCCGCTGGTATTTCCGCCTGTTCATCTGGGCGCGCTTTCTTTGGCAGGTGTCGCGCATCGAACTGAGCCTGATTCCCACGCATCCCGATCACCTCGGCGGCCTGAGTTTCGTCTCCGGACAGATCTATGCCTTCACGGTCCTCGCCGTGGCCCATGGCGCATTGCTTGCCGGAAACCTTGCCAACCGCATTTTCTTCATGGGAGCCGCGCTGACAGACTTCAAGGCTGAAATTGCCATCGTGGTCATCTTCATGATGTTCCTGATTCTCAGCCCGCTACTGTTCTTCACGCCTCAGCTTGCCCAGGCGAAACGCAAGGGTTCGCGTGAATATGGCGTACTGGCCGAGCGTTACGTTCGCGAGTTCGATACCAAGTGGGTGCGTGGCGGCGCACCTGCCGATGAGCCGCTCCTTGGCAGTGCCGACATTCAGTCCCTTGCTGACCTGGGAAACAGTTTTTTGCTGGTCAAGGACATGCGCATCGTGCCGATCAAAAGGGACGATCTGCTGCGGCTTGTGGGCGCCACGCTGGCGCCGATTGTGCCGCTGGCGCTGACCATGATGTCGCTTGAGGAACTGCTGAAAAAACTTTTCGGCGTCTTGTTCTAGCGCACTTCCGCGAGGGAATGCACGCTGACCGGCCCATGCGCGGGCAAGGCCCGTCAATCCTGGGATTTAACCCCGTAAATAAGCTTCGGGTCCTTCAGCACCGGCTCGACGTCCTGCCAACCAGAGCTTTCGAGCCGGTTGAAAAAACAGCTGCGGCGACCGGTGTGGCAAGCGATGCCCCCGATCTGTTCAATCTTCAGCAGCACCACGTCCTTGTCGCAATCGACGCGCAGTTCCAGGACCTTCTGCGTATGGCCCGACTCCTCGCCTTTGTGCCAGAGGCGGCCACGCGAACGCGACCAATACACAGCGTGACCGGTTTCGGCCGTCAGCGCCAGTGCCTCGCGATTCATCCAGGCGAACATCAGCACTTCTCCAGTCACGGCGTCCTGCGCGATGGCGGGAACCAGACCCTGTGCATCCCACGCCACCTCGTCCAGCCATTGGCGGCCCTGCGGCGCGCTCACAAACGCACCTCGATGCCGCGACTGCGCATGTATTCCTTGGCCTGGCGCACGGTGAATTCGCCGTAGTGGAAGATGCTCGCCGCCAGCACGGCATCCGCGCGGCCTTGCGTGACGCCGTCGGCCAGATGCTGCAGCGTGCCGACACCGCCGCTGGCGATCACCGGAATCCCCACCGCATCGGCGACCGCGCGCGTCAGCGCAAGGTCGAAGCCGGCCTTGGTGCCGTCGCGATCCATGCTGGTCAGCAGGATTTCGCCGGCGCCCAGGCTTTCCACCTGCCGCACCCAGTCGATGGCGTCCAGACCCGTGTTCTTGCGTCCGCCGTGGGTGAACACTTCCCAGCGGCCGGGCGAGGTCTGCTTGGCATCGACCGCGACCACGATGCACTGCGCGCCGACCTTGGCCGACGCATCCGCGACCAGCTGCGGATTGTTCACTGCCGCCGTGTTCATGCTGACCTTGTCGGCGCCGGCGTTCAGCAGGCGGCGCACATCCTCGACCTGGCGCACGCCGCCGCCCACCGTGAGCGGGATGAACACCTGCGAAGCCACCGCTTCGACGATATGCAGGATGATGTCGCGGTCGTCGGAGCTGGCCGTGATGTCGAGGAAGGTGATTTCATCCGCACCCTGTTCGTCGTAGCGGCGGGCGATCTCGACCGGATCGCCGGCGTCGCGCAATTCGACGAAATTGATGCCCTTGACCACGCGGCCGGCATTGACGTCGAGACAGGGAATGATGCGTTTGGCGAGCATGGCCGACGTCAAAGCTTCGAGAGCTTGTCCGCCTCCGCCTGGGCCTTCTTGAAATCCAGGGTACCTTCGTAGATCGCACGCCCGGTAATCGCGCCCATGATGCCCTCGCCCTGCACCGCACACAGCGCCTTGACGTCCTTGAGGCAGGCAATGCCGCCGCTGGCGATTACGGGGATGCGCAGCGCCTGCGCCAGCTTTACCGTGGCTTCGATGTTCACGCCGGAGAGCATGCCGTCGCGGCCGATGTCGGTATAGATCACGGCTTCGACACCATAGTCCTCGAATTTCTTCGCCAGGTCGACAACGTCGTGTCCGGTCATTTTCGACCAGCCGTCCACCGCCACCTTGCCCTCTTTCGCATCGAGGCCGACGATGATGTGGCCGGGAAATGCTCCGCAGGCATCGTGCAGGAAGCCGGGATTCTTGACCGCGGCGGTGCCGATGATGACATAGGTGACACCGTCGTCGAGACAGCGTTCGATCGTGTCCAGATCGCGGATGCCGCCGCCCAGTTGCACCGGAATCTCGTCGCCGACTTCGCCGAGGATTGCCTTGATGGCGCTTTCGTTCTTCGGCTTGCCGGCAAAGGCGCCGTTGAGGTCGACCAGATGCAGGCGGCGCGCGCCCTTGCTTATCCAGTGTCGGGCCATGGCCGCCGGGTCTTCGGAGAATACCGTGGCGTCTTCCATTGCGCCCTGCTTCAGGCGGACGCAGTGACCGTCCTTGAGATCAATCGCGGGTATGAGCAGCATAGGGATGTGTCGGGATAGTGGGATGCCAGGGAGGCTCGGATCAGGGGGTCCAGCGCATGAAATTGCCGAGCAGCCGCAATCCGGCCGTGGCACTTTTTTCCGGGTGAAATTGAACAGCGAAGATGTTAGCGCGGGCAACCGCACTGGTAAAGGGAATGCCGTAGTGGGTCGACCCGGCAACCACTTCCGGGCTTTCGGGTTCGACGTAGTAACTGTGCACGAAATAAAAGCGCGCACCGTCGTCAATGCCGTCCCAAAGCGGGTGCGCCTCAGCCTGCTGCACCTGGTTCCAGCCCATGTGCGGCACCTTGAGGCGCGTGCCGTCTGGCGCCACCATGGCGGCGTTCGGAAAACGCGGCACGCGGCCGGGCAGGATCTCCAGGCCCGTGACATCGCCCTCCTCGGCATGGCCGAAGAGCATCTGCAGGCCGACGCAAATGCCTAGAAAAGGCTTTTCGGCGGCCGCGCTCACGACGGCCTGGCGCAAACCGCGCGCAGACAACTCGCGCATGCAGTCCGGCATAGCTCCCTGCCCGGGGACCACGACACGGTCCGCCGCGGCTATCTCGGCGGCATCGGAACTGACGCGGACCTCGGCCTGCGGGGCGACGTGCTCGATGGCCTTGGCCACCGAGCGCAGGTTACCCATGCCGTAATCGACTACCACCACCGTGCTCATGCAGGATTTATAGCGAGCCTTTGGTCGAAGGAATGGCGCCTGCTGCACGCGGATCGGCCTCGACCGCCATGCGCAGCGCACGGGCGAAGGCCTTGAACACGGTCTCGGCCTGATGGTGCGAATTGTCGCCGCGCAAGGCGTCGATATGCACTGTGATATTGGCGTGATTGACCAGTCCCTGGAAGAACTCGCGCACCAGATCGACATCGAACTCGCCGATGGTCGCCCGCGTGAAGGGCACGTTGAAGACCAGCCCGGGCCGGCCGGACAGGTCCACCACCACACGCGACAGGGCCTCATCGAGTGGCACATAGGCGTGCCCATAACGGCGCAGGCCCTTCTTGTCGCCCCACGCCTTGGCCAATGCCTGGCCGATGGTGATGCCGACGTCCTCGATGGTGTGATGCGCATCGATGTGCAGATCGCCCTTGGCCTCGACCGTCAGGTCGATCATGCCGTGACGCGCGATCTGGTCCAGCATGTGGTCGAAAAAGCCGATGCCGGTGGCGAGTTTGGCCGCCCCCGTGCCATCGAGATCGAGGGCGACGCGGATTTTTGTTTCGAGCGTGTTGCGCGAGATGTCGGCTTGCCGCATGGCGTGATGATCAGGCAAAGGGTCGAGAACTGCATGATACCATCGGCACAATAGGCTGCACGTCGGGTCTGCTCGTAAAACCTGTGCGCCGCGCCGGAACTTCAATCACCACTTCCGCAACAATCATTCCGCCTGACCATGAGCCGTTTCTGGAGCGATGTCGTCAAGGGGCTCAAGCCCTACGTGCCGGGCGAGCAGCCCAGGCTCGCCAATCTCGTCAAACTCAATACCAACGAGAACCCCTACGGTCCTTCGCCGCGCGCTCTCGATGCGATCCGCGCCGCCACCGGAGAGTCGCTGCGGCTTTACCCCGATCCCAATGCCGAGCAGTTGAAGCTGGCAATCGGCAAATATCACGGCGTCGGCGCACAGAATGTCTTCGTCGGCAATGGCTCGGACGAAGTCCTCGCCCACATCTTTCTCGGTCTCCTGAAGCAGGCGCAGCCAATCCTGTTCCCCGACATCAGCTACAGTTTTTATCCGGTGTATTGCGGCTTGTATCAGGTCGCCTTCGAAACGATTCCGCTGGCCGACGATTTTTCGATTCAGGTGGACGCCTACACAAAGCCCAACGGCGGGATCATTTTCCCCAACCCGAATGCGCCGACCGGTTGTCTGGTGTCTCTGGCCGACATCGAACGCCTGTTGAAATCGAATCAGGATTCGGTGGTAGTGATCGACGAGGCCTATGTCGATTTCGGCGGCGAGAGCGCGATTCCGCTGACCGCCAAATTCCCGAACCTGCTGGTGGTGCAGACGCTGTCCAAATCGCGCTCGCTGGCGGGCCTGCGGGTCGGCTTCGCGGTCGGCCACACCGACCTGATCGAAGCTCTGGAAAGGGTCAAGAACAGCTTCAATTCCTATCCGCTGGACCGGCTGGCGATTGCCGGTGCGGTTGCCGCCTTCGAGGACCGCGAGTATTTCGAGAAAACCTGCGAGGCCGTCATCGCGACCCGCGAGAGGCTGACCGGCGAATTGAACGCGCTGGGCTTCGAGGTGCTGCCATCAAAGGCCAATTTCATTTTCGCCCGCCATCCGCAACACGATGCCGAAGAGTCGGCGCTGGCGCTACGGCAACGCAGCATCATAGTGCGTCACTTCAAGCTGCCGCGCATCGAGCAGTTCCTGCGGATTACCGTCGGGACGGACGAACAGTGCGCGGCATTGGTTACCGCACTCAGGGAAATCCTCAGGGCTTGAGGCGCAGTTCCGCCGACTAAGGCTTGATGCGCAGTTCCGCTGACTAGGGTTTGATGCGCAGCTCTGCTGCGCGGGCGTGGGCTGTGAGGCCTTCGCCATGCGCGAGCGTCGCGGCTATCGGCCCCAGGGTTTGTGCACCGGCCGGCGACACCTCGATCAGGCTGGAGCGCTTCTGAAAATCGTAGACGCCCAACGGCGAAGAAAAGCGCGCGCTGCGCGAGGTAGGCAACACGTGGTTGGGGCCGGCGCAGTAGTCGCCGAGCGATTCCGATGCATAGTGGCCGATAAAGATCGCGCCGGCATGGCGAATTTTTTCCACCAGCGGCGACGGATCGCTCACCGCCAGTTCGAGGTGTTCCGGCGCAATCCGGTTGGCCAGCGTGCAGGCTTCGTCGAGGTCGGCCACCTGGATCAAGGCGCCGCGCCCCTTGAGAGAGGCGGAAATCACTTCGCGGCGCGGCATGGTCGGCAACAGTCTTTCGATGCTCGCCGCAACCCGCGCGATGAACTCCGCATCGGGACTCAGCAGGATAGCCTGCGCCAGTTCGTCATGCTCGGCCTGGGCGAACAGATCGATGGCGACCCATTCCGGATTCGCCGAGGCATCGGCGATGATCAGCACTTCCGAGGGGCCGGCGACCATGTCGATGCCTACCGTGCCGAAGACGCGACGCTTGGCCGCCGCCACATAGGCGTTGCCTGGGCCGACGATCTTGTCCACCTGCGGAATGGTTTGCGTGCCGTAAGCGAGTGCCGCCACGGCCTGCGCCCCGCCCAATGTAAACACCCGGTCGACACCGGAAAGACAGGCGGCGGCCAGCACCAGCGCATTCTTCTCACCGCGCGGCGTGGGCACCACCATGATGAGTTCGCCGACGCCGGCTACCTTGGCCGGCAGGGCATTCATCAGCACCGAACTCGGATAGGCCGCCTTGCCGCCCGGCACGTAAAGACCGACGCGGTCGAGCGGCGTGACCTTCTGGCCCAGGCGCGTCCCGTCGGCTTCGGTGAAACTCCATGATTCGAGCTTCTGCCGCTCATGATACGACGTCACACGTTGCGCCGCCGCTTCAAGCGCGGTGCGCTGGGCGGAAGGAAGTCTGTCGAGCGCATGCCGCAGTTCGCTGCGGGGCAGTTCGAGTTCGGCCAGGGTGCCGGCATCGAGTTTGTCGAAGCGGCGCGTGTAGTCGAGCACCGCCGCATCGCCCTCGGTGCGCACCCGCCGGAGAATTTCGGAGACGGTCTGTTCGATGGCATCGTCGGTCGAATGATCGAAATGCAGCAACGCATCGAGCGTGGCGAGAAAGCCGGCATCGCGCGTCGACAGGCGGCGAATCATTTGATCGCTCCTTCGATCGCCGCGATTACCGGCTGCAGCAGTTCGCGCTTCATCTTCAACGCCGCCTGATTGACCACGAGGCGCGAGGAGATGTTCATGATCTCCTCGACCTCGACCAGATTGTTGGCTTTCAGCGTGCTGCCGCTGGACACCAGATCGACAATCGCTTCTGCCAACCCGGCCAATGGCGCCAGTTCCATCGAGCCGTAGAGCTTGATCAGGTCGACATGGACGCCCTTGGCGGCGAAGTGCTCGCGCGCCACGCTGATGTACTTGGTCGCGATGCGCAGCCTGGCGCCTTGCCGGACTGCGGCGGCGTAATCGAAACCGGCCGGGGCCGCGACGCACATACGGCATTTGGCGATCCTGAGGTCGAGCGGCTGATACAGCCCCGCCCCGCCGTGCTCGAGCAGCACGTCCTTGCCGGCTATGCCCATGTCCGCCGCGCCATATTGCACGTAGGTCGGGACGTCGGAGGCACGCACGATGACCACCCGCACGTCGGGGCGGTTGGTGCCTATGATCAGCTTGCGCGACTTCTCGGGATCTTCGGCCGGGACGATGCCCGCCGCGGCCAGCAGCGGCAGGGTTTCCTCGAAGATTCGGCCCTTCGACAGGGCGATGGTTATTCCGCTCATGAGACTATTTTACCCGTCGAATGTCGGCGCCCAAAGCCGCCAGCTTGTTCTCCAGTCCTTCGTAGCCGCGGTCGAGATGGTAGATGCGCTCGATCAGGGTTTCGCCCTGCGCCACCAGACCGGCAATGACCAGGCTGGCCGACGCGCGCAGGTCGGTGGCCATCACGGTGGCGCCGTCGAGCTTGGCGACCCCCTTGACGAAGGCCGTGTTGCCGTCGATCTTGATGTCGGCGCCGAGCCGGATCAGCTCCACTGCGTGCATGAAACGGTTCTCGAAAATCGTTTCGCGCATCACGGCCGTGCCTTCGGCGACCGCGTTGATGGCCATGAACTGGGCCTGCATGTCGGTCGGGAAAGCCGGATACGGCGCGGTGCGGATGCTCACTGCGGTCAGCCGCGGCGGCGCCTTGAGGCGGATCGCGTCGCGCTCGGCGACGATCTCGCAGCCGGTATCCATCAGCTTGTCAATCACGGCATCGAGATGCGCCGCCGAGGCGCCGGTCAGGCGTATTTCGCCGCCCGTCGCCGCTGCGGCACAAAGATAGGTGCCGGTCTCGATGCGGTCCGGCATTATGCGGTGGCTTGTCCCGTGCAAGGCATCAACGCCCTGAATGCGGATCACGTCGCCGCCGGCACCGGAAATTCGCGCGCCCATGGCGACCAGGCAATTGGCGAGATCGACCACTTCCGGCTCGCGCGCCGCGTTCTCGATCACGGTTTCGCCCTGCGCCAGGCAGGCCGCCATCATCAGGTTCTCGGTGCCGGTGACCGTCACCATGTCGGTGAACAGACGGGCTCCCTTCAATCGCGTGGCACGGGCATGGACATAGCCCTGCTCGACGGCGATCTCGGCGCCCATCGCGGTGAGGCCCTTGATGTGCTGGTCCACCGGCCGCGCGCCGATGGCGCAGCCGCCGGGCAGCGATACCTTCGCCTCGCCGGTGCGCGCGACCAGCGGCCCCAGCACCAGGATCGAGGCGCGCATGGTCTTGACCATTTCGTAGGGCGCCACGGCGTTGTTCAGGCCCGAGGCATCCAGCGTCACCGTATCGCCGGCGCCGACTTCTGATTTTTCGCGCGTAACCTTGACGCCCATCTGCGCCAGCAGCTTGAGCATGGTGCCAATGTCGTTGAGGTGCGGCACATTGGTGAATGTCACCGGCTCCTTCGTCAGCAACGCCGCGCACAGCAATGGCAGGGCGGCATTTTTCGCGCCGGAAATGGCCACCTCCCCCGAAAGCGGAATGCCTCCCGCGATCAGCAGCTTATCCATTGGCTTTCCATTCCTCCGGAGTCAGGGTCTGCATCGACAGGGCGTGCAGTTCGCCCGAATCGAAGCGCGCCTTGAGGATGGCATTGATGCGCTGCTGGCGCTTGACGCGGTTCAGGCCGGCAAACTCGCCGCTGACGATGACGGCGGCGAAATGGTGGCCGTCACCCTCGACCGAAAGATGCTCGCAGGGCAGACCGGAGGCAATCCAGGTCTCGATTTGTTTCGGGTCAAGCATGGGTAGGACTCCTCAATTTCGCAGCTTGTAGCCGCGCTTCAGCAGATTCAGGGTAAAGGCGGTCAGTACCGCAAGGCACATACCGACCACGGCGAGGCTCAGCCAAGGCGAGGCGTCGGAGATGCCGAAGAAGCCATGGCGAAAGCCGTCGATCATATAAAAAACCGGGTTCCAGTGGGACACCTGCTGCCAGAATGGCGGCAATGAATTGATCGAGTAGAAAACACCGGAGAGGAAGGTCAGCGGCATGATCAGGAAGTTCTGGAAGGCGGCGAGCTGGTCGAATTTCTCCGCCCAGATGCCGGCGATCACCCCGAGGCTGCCAAGTATCGCACCGCCCATCAGCGCGAAGACGAGAATCCACTGCGGTTCGGCAAAGGTCAGCGGTGCAAACCAGAAGGTGGCCAGCAGGACGCCCGCCCCCACCACGAAACCGCGCACCACGGACGCCAGAACATAGGCGAGGAAGAATTCGAGATAAGAGATCGGCGGCAAGAGGACGAAGACAATGTTGCCCGTGACCTTCGACTGGATCAGGGACGATGATGAGTTGGCGAAAGCGTTTTGCAGCACCGACATCATCACCAGCCCGGGAACCAGAAACGCCGTGTAACTGATGCCGTGCACCTTCACATGATCTTCCAGCACATGGGAAAAGATCAGCAGGTAGAGCAGCGAAGTGAGCACAGGCGCCGCAACGGTCTGCGTGCCGACCTTCCAGAAGCGCAGCACTTCCTTGTAGAGCAAGGTGGAAAAGCCGTGGCCCATGTCAATTCACCGGCGCCTCGGCCTGCCCCTGCATCACGCGGATGAAGACCTCTTCCAGGTCAGGCTTGCCGATTTCAAGATCATCTATCCGGCAGCCTGCCTCGCGGATACGCCCCAGCAGCGGCTCGACTTCGGCAAAATCATCAAAGGGAAGGGACCACCAGCCGCCGCTTTGCGCCGCCCCGCGAACCAGATCCGCCGGCAACTCGCCGCGACTGCGCAGGCGCAGGGTATGGGTCGAAAAACGGCGCAGCAGCCTGGCGGTAGTATCGAGCGCGACGACGCGCCCGGACTGGAGCATGGCAATCCGGCTGCACAGGCTCTCGGCCTCTTCAAGGTAATGCGTGGTCAGCACGATGGTATGTCCCGCCTCATTCAGGCGCCGGATGAACGCCCACAAGGTCTGCCGCAGTTCGACGTCGACTCCCGCCGTCGGTTCGTCGAGCACGATCACCGGCGGGCGGTGCACCAGCGCCTGGGCGACCAGCACGCGGCGCTTCATGCCGCCGGACAGCATGCGCATGTTGGCGTTGGCCTTCGACGTCAAACCGAGGTTTTCGAGGATCTCGTCTATCCAGCTGTCGTTGTCGCCGATGCCGAAGTAGCCGGACTGGATTTTCAGCGATTCGCGTACCGTAAAAAAGGGATCGAACACCAGCTCCTGGGGCACCACCCCGAGATGGCGGCGCGCAGCGCGATAGTCGGACTGGACATCGTGCCCCATGACGCTGAGGCTGCCGGCATCGGCGCGGACCAATCCGGCCAGAGCTGAAATCAGGGTTGTCTTGCCTGCGCCATTGGGGCCAAGCAAACCAAAGAATTCCCCCGGCTCGACCTCAAGATCGACCCGGTCCAGTGCCCGGGTGCTGCCAAAG
>CAIZKA010000095.1 GCA_903933395.1 uncultured beta proteobacterium
TGCCAAGTTCCAGAAGGCCCAGGGCGATCTGGGCGGCGCGTTGTCGCGGCTGCTGGTGGTGGCGGAAAACTATCCGCAGCTCAAGGCCGACGCCAACTTCCGCGACCCGCAGGCGCAGGTGGAAGGCACCGAGAACCGCATCACCGTGGCGCGCAACCGCTACATCAAGTCGGTGCAGGAGTACAACATCTCGGTGCGCACCTTCCCCAACAACCTGACGGCCATGGTCATGGGCTGGCAGACCAAGGCCAATTTCACGGTCGACGATGAAAAGGCCATCTCGGCACCGCCGGCGATCAAGTTCGACGCGCCGGCAGCGCCGGCAAAGACCGCTCCCCCTGCGGCGCCAGCCGCTCCGGCCGGTGCCCCCGGTTATTCCTAACGCTCATGGCACCGAGCGCCACCTGCAGAAGATGGAACACGCAAAAGGCAAATTGACGGCCCGCCCCCCCATCCGCTTCGCGGCCCACGGCTGGCTTTGCACAGCCAGCCGGCTGCGGCGGCGCACCGCATGCGGTGCGAAACCCCGCCTCGCCCCTCTCGGGGGGCTACCAATCGGCTCGCTTCGCTCGACTATATTCAGTCGCTTCGAACGAGTTGTTTCGCGTTAAGTGCATTACCTCCCTGCCAGCCTGCTGACGCTGCTCTGGCTGGCGCTGCTGCCGGCAGGCAGCAGCGCGGCCGAGCCGGTGCCGCTGCCGGCGCTGAGCGCCCGCGTCACCGACCTGACCAACACGCTGGACGCCACGCAACGCGGCCGGCTGGAAGAGCAACTGGCCGCCATCGACCGTAGCGGCAAGGCGCAGATTGCCGTGCTGCTGCTGCCGACTACCCAGCCCGAGACCATCGAGCAATTCGGCATCCGTCTCGCCGAAGCCTGGAAGATAGGCCGCAAGGGTGCCGACAACGGCCTCATCGTCATCGTCGCCAAGGACGACCGCAAGATGCGCATCGAGGTCGGTTACGGGCTGGAAGGCGCGATTCCTGACGCGATTGCGAAACGTATCATCGCCGAGCGCATGGCGCCGGCCTTCAAGCAGGGCGATTTCTTCGGCGGCCTGCGCGCCGCCGTCGAAGGCCTGGAGCAGGCTCTGGGCGGTGCCTTGGCGACTGCCGCGGTCGAACCCGCGCCGCGCAACACGTCGGTCGGCGAACACGACATCATGACCTGGGGCTTTTTCCTGGTAATCGGCGCTGGGGTCTTGCACGCAATTTTCGGCTTGTTCGGGTCGCTGCTCGCGGCGGGTGTCGGCGGCTGGCTAGGGTTCATGTTCTTCGGTAGCTGGTTGGCCGCAGCCATTGCGGCTGCGGTGGTGTTCGTGCTGTCATTGGGCAAAGTGTCCTCGGGCGGCAGCGGCGGGTTTTCCAGTGGCGGCGGTTTTTCCTCGGGCGGCGGGTCTTCATCAGGCGGCGGGTTTTCCGGCGGCGGCGGCAGCTTCGGCGGCGGCGGTTCATCGGGGAGCTGGTGACATGAAACCGATCCGTTTGTTCAGGCATCTGCTGCTGCCCGACTGGTGGTTGCGGCGGGTGTTCGCCCGCGGCGACCTGGTGGCCATCGGCGAAGCCATCGCCGCCAGCGAGAATTCGCATCGCGGCGAGCTGCGCTTCGTCGTCGAGGCCTCCATGCCGCTGGCGTCGCTTTGGCGTGACGTGACACCCAGGGCACGGGCGGTCGATCTGTTCTCGACGCTGCGCGTCTGGGACACGGCAGAAAACAGCGGCATCCTGATCTACGTGCAACTGGTCGAGCGCCGTGTCGAGATCCTCGCCGATCGCGGCATCGCCGCGCGCGTGCCGCAGGCCGAATGGGACGCCATCTGCCGCGGCATGGAGCGGAGTTTTGCAGCAGGCCAATGGCGGCAAGGCGCGGTACAGGCAGTGACGCGCGCCGGCGAACTGCTGGCCGCGCATTTCCCCGCCGGCGCGAGCAACCCCAACGAACTGCCGGACCGGCCGCTGATGCTGTAGGGAAGTGCTGACAGGTCCCGTTCGTCATTCCGGCGAACGCCGGAATCCAGTCGGCGGCCGTTACTGGATCCCGGGTCAAGCCCGGGATGACGGTCGGAATGACTCCCGTCGGTTTCAACTTGACTCCATACTCGTGTGTTGTTGTACCAGCGACCAGCGAAGCCCCGCTTTGCCCTCGGCTAGACTGGGCGAATGTCCGTCCGTCGCTCCCTCCCCCGCGAACTGCTGCACCTGGCCTGGCCGGTGCTGATTGCGCAGGTCGCGGTCATGGCGTCGGGCGTGATCGATACGCTGATGGCAGGGCGACTTTCGCCCGTGGATCTTGCGGCGGTGGGCATCGGCGCCAGCATTTACGCTACGGTTTTCGTCACTGCCATGGGCGTGCTGCTGGCGATCACGCCCGTGGTTTCCCATCACTACGGGGCGGGACGCTACAGCGAGATCGGCGCCGACGTGCGGCAGTGCGCCTGGCTGGCTCTGGTCTTGTCGTTGGCCGCCTTCGCCGTGCTGAAAAATCCCGATCCGCTGCTGCAGTTTTCGCGGCTGACGCCGGAAGTGGAATTCAAGGTGCGCGCCTATCTCGACGGTGTCGCCTGGGCGGTGCCGGGCGTGCTTTTCTTCCGCGTCTTCTTCGGTTTCACTACCGGCATCGGCCGGCCGCGTCCGGTGATGGTGCTAAACCTGCTCGGACTGATTCTCAAGGTGCCGCTCAACTGGGTCTTCATGTACGGGCATTTCGGCGTGCCTGCCATGGGCGGTGCCGGCTGCGGCTGGTCGTCGGCCGTCATCATGTGGACCGTCGCGACCCTGTCCTGGCTGTGGTGCCGGCGCGATGCCGAGTACGCGCCCTATGGGGTCTTCGCCCGCTTCGATCCGCCGCGCCCCGCCGCCCTGCGCGAACTGCTGGTGCTCGGTCTGCCGATGGGCGCCACCTTCATGGTCGATGTCACCGCCTTCACCTTCATGGCGCTGTTCATCGCGCGGCTGGGGCCGGAAACCTCGGCGGCGCACCAGATCGCGGCCAATGTCGCGGTCTTCGTCTTCATGGTGCCCCTAGCGTTGGGCAATGCCACCGGCGTATTGGTGGGCCAGGCGCTGGGTGCCGGGGAGAGTCGGCGCGCACGACACGCCGGCCTGCTCGGGCTGGCCGTCGCCTGCGGCATCGCGGCTGTCACCGGGGCCGCGATCTGGCTTGGCAGCGGACCGCTGGCGCGCGCCTATACGCCCGACCCGTTGGTGGCCGCCACCGCCGCCAGTCTGCTGGCCGTGGTCGCCGCCTACCACGTGGCGGATTCGGTGCAGGCCGTCATGGCCCAGGTGCTGCGCGGCTACAAGCGCGCCACCGCGCCCATGGTGATTTATGCGATTTCGCTGTGGGGTGTGGGACTGGGTGGCGGCTACCTGCTCGGCCTCACCGACAGCTTCGGCCCGCCGCGCGGTGCGGCCGGCTTCTGGATTGCGGCCGTGGCGAGCCTCTTACTGGCCGGCGCCGGCGTTCTGGCCTACTTCCTTCACATTTCGCGTCAGACCATCCCGGCGCCAGCCACCACCACTGCATAACGCGCCGCCTTGCCGGCTGCCATCCACAGGGTGCAGGCCAGCGGCGGCAGGCGCAGCCAGCCGGCGGCGGCGCACAGCGCATCGCCGATGATCGGCGCCCAGGCCAGCAGCAGCACGGGCGCTCCGTAGCGTCGCGCCAGCGCCGACTTCTGCGGGGCGAGGTGCTGCGGCAGCAACCGGCCCATGTAATACGTCACCATGCCGCCCAGCGTATTGCCCAGCGTCGCCAGTACCAGAGCCGGCAGCGCTTGTTCCGGATGCAGCCTGATCACGGCGAAAAGCACCGCCTCGGACCCGCCCGGCAGGAGCGTTGCCGAAAGGAAGCTGGCGAGAAACAGGCCGGCCAAACCGGCTTCCGCGGTGAATGCGAAGTCCATGGCGCATGTTACCCTTTGAGCCTATCGAACCCTGAGCCCCGCGAACCCTTTGCCCCGATGTCATGGACTATCTAGAAAAAATCCTCAACGCCCGCGTCTATGACGTAGCCATCGAAACGCCGCTGGAGCTGGCGTCCATCCTCTCTGCGCGCACCGGCAACCGCATCTACTTCAAGCGCGAGGACATGCAGCCGGTGTTCAGTTTCAAGCTGCGCGGCGCCTACAACAAGATAGTGCACCTGACGCCGGCGCAAAGGAAGCACGGGGTGATCTGCGCCTCGGCCGGCAACCACGCCCAGGGCGTCGCGCTGTCGGCGCAGAAGCTGGGTATTCGCGCGGTAATCGTGATGCCGACGACAACTCCGCAGATCAAGATCGACGCCGTGAAGAAGCGCGGTGCCGAAGTGGTGCTGGCCGGCGACTCCTACGACGCCGCCTACACCCACGCGCTGGAACTGGAGAAGAAGCACAAGCTCAACTTCGTCCATCCCTTCGACGATCCCTATGTGATCGCCGGACAAGGCACCATCGGCATGGAAATCCTGCGCCAGCATCCCGAACCCATCGACGCGGTGTTCTGCTGCGTCGGCGGCGGCGGCCTGATTTCCGGGGTGGCGGCCTACATCAAGCGTCTGCGCCCGGAGATCAAGGTGATCGGCGTCGAAGCCGCCGATGCCGATGCCATGGACCGTTCGCTGAAGGCCGGCAAGCGTGTGCGCCTGGAATCCGTCGGCCTCTTCGCCGACGGCGCGGCGGTCAAGTATGTCGGGCAGGAAACCTTCCGCCTGTGCCAGGAATACGTCGACGAGATGGTGCTGGTGGACACCGACGCCATCTGCGCCGCGATCAAGGACGTGTTCGAGGACACGCGCTCCATCCTCGAGCCGGCGGGTGCGCTGGCCGTGGCCGGGGCCAAGGCCTGGGCCAAGAAGCACGGCCTGCACGGCAAGACCCTGGTGGCGATCGCCTCCGGCGCCAACATGAACTTCGACCGCCTGCGCTTCGTCGCCGAGCGCGCCGAGGTCGGCGAACAGCGTGAAGCCGTGCTGGCCGTGACCTTGCCGGAAAAGCCCGGCGCCTACAAGAAATTCGTCGCCCTGATCGGCTCGCGCAACATCACCGAGTTCAATTACCGCTACCACGATGCCGGCGAAGCGCATGTCTTTGTCGGCATGCAGGTGGCCAATCGCGCCGAGGCGAGCAAGCTGGTCGCCCTGCTGGTGAAAAACGGCTACGCCACGCTCGACCTGACCGACGACGAGATGGCCAAGCTGCATATCCGCCACTTGGTCGGCGGCCATGCGTCGCAGGTGAAGAACGAACTGCTCTACCGCTTCGAGTTTCCCGAGCGGCCGGGTGCCCTGATGAACTTCCTCAACAAGATGAGCGCGGGCTGGAACATCAGCCTGTTCCATTACCGCAACCACGGCGCCGACACCGGCCGCGTGCTGGTCGGCATGGAAGTGCCGCCCAAGGAAATGAAGGACTTCCGCGCCTTCCTCAAGAACCTTGGCTACCGGCATTGGGACGAATCCAAAAACCCGGCGTATCGCCTGTTCCTTGGCTAGTACAGAGTCAAGTTAAAATCGATGGACGCAATTTCAACCGTCATCCCGGGCTTGACCCGGGATCCAGTAACGGCCGCCGACCGGATTCCGGCTCTCGCCGGAATAGCCTGCCCCGGACTGGATCCGGGGACGGATCCATCCATCTGATCCTGCATGACTGACTACTGGTGCGCATGAGTTTCGACTTCGACGCCCCCATCGAGCGCGCCGGCAGCGACTCGACGAAGTGGGCGAAGTACGCCGGGCGCGATCCCGAGGTCATCCCGCTGTGGGTGGCCGACATGGATTTCGCGGCGCCGCCGGCGGTCATCGAGGCCCTGCGCCGGCGCGTCGATCACGGCGTGTTCGGCTACAACCAGCCGACGGCAAGCCAGGTCGACGCCGTGGCCGGCTACCTCGAAAGGCATTTCGCCTGGCGCATCGATCCGGCGTGGATCGTTTGGCTGCCGGGGCTGGTGTCGGGGCTCAACGTCGCCTGCCATGCGGTTGGCAATCCGGGCGATGCTGTATTCACCGCGACGCCGATCTATCCGCCATTTCTCTCGGCGCCGGAATATTCCGGCCGGCGCGTGGCCACGGCGCCGCTGGTGCGCGACTCTACCGGCTGGCTGTGGGACTTCCCGACGGTGGACGCGGTGCTGCGCACCAGCCAGGCGAAACTCTTCCTGCTCTGCCATCCGCACAATCCGACCGGGCGCGTGTGGAACGAGGACGAGTTGTGGCAGCTTGCGCTGCTTGCCGAAAAGCACGACCTGGTCATGTGTTCGGACGAAATCCACAACGGCCTGATCCTGTCGCCGTATCACCGGCACCGACTCCTGGCCACGCTCAGCCCCGAGCTGGCCGCGCGCACCATTACCCTGATGGCGCCGTCCAAGACCTTCAACATTCCCGGTCTGGGCTGCGCCTTTGCCGTCATTCCCGACAGCCGCCTGCGGCAGAATTTCCGCCGCGCCATGCAGGGCATCGTGCCGCATGTCAATGCCCTGGGCATGGTCGCGACCGAAGCCGCGCTAAGCCGGTGCGACGACTGGCATGCGGCGCTGATCGATTACCTGCGCGGCAATTCGCGCGCCGTCGAGCGCGCCGTGGCCGACCTGCCCGGCCTCGACATGCGGCCGGTGGAGGCCACCTATCTCGCCTGGATCGATGCCCGCGAATTCGCCGCCGACAAGGGCATCGCCAATCCGGCGCTTTATTTCGAGCAGCACGGCTTGGGCCTGTCCGACGGCGCCGACTTCGGTACGCCGGGTTTCGTCCGTCTCAATTTCGGCACGCGTCGGGCGCTGCTCGACGAAGCGCTGGCGCGGCTGTCCCGCGCCGTTACGGGCTGATCCGCGGGAAACGCCTTGCGCCGGCCTCGCTGACCACGACATCGAGCCCGATGTCGTGCGCTTCGGGGCGGATGTCGGGCACCTGACCGAGTTCGAAGCCGACGCCTATCGCCTGCGGGCGCGGAACCATTGCCGCCAGCGTGCGGTCGAAATAACCACCGCCATAGCCCAGGCGAAAGCCCTGCGCGTCGAAGGCCACGAGCGGCAGCAGCACGATATCGGGGATCAGCCCGGCGCCGTTTTGCGGGATCGGGATGCCGTAGCGGTCGGTGCTCATGTCCGCAGAGGGTGTCCAGGCACGGAAACTCATCGGCGCGTTTTTTTCGGTGACCACCGGCATCGCGGCATGCCAGCCGCGTTCGATCAGCCGGACCGCCAGCGGCCGCGCATCGAACTCGCCGCGCACGGCCGCACAGAAGGCCAGGGTTTGCGGCGCCAGCGGCAGCAGCAGCGCGGCCA
>CAIZKA010000096.1 GCA_903933395.1 uncultured beta proteobacterium
CGAGCGGCAGTTGAAGAGGTAGACGATTTCGATGGCGACGAACATGTTCATCGCGATGGTGCGCGCTTCGGCCATGGCCTGGCCGCGCTCCAGCGCCAGAAGGAACATGCCGAAGGAGCCCGCCAGCATCAGGATGCCGACCAGCACCACCCGCCCGATCAGGACGGAATCGAGCACCGCGGCTCCGGGCGGGCGCGGAGGGCGGCGCATGATGCCGCGCTCGGCCGGCTCGAAGGCCAGCGGCAGGCCGAGCAATACGGCGGTAGTCATGTTGATCCAGAGGATCTGCAGCGGCGTGATCGGCAGGGTCGCGCCGGCGACGATGGCGGCGAGGATCACCAGGCCTTCGCCGATGTTGGTGGGCAGGGTCCAGGTGATGAACTTGACCAGGTTGTCGTAGATGCCGCGACCTTCCTCCACCGCTGCCTCGATGGTGGCGAAGTTGTCGTCGGTCAGCACCATCGCCGCGGCTTCCTTGGCCACGTCGGTGCCGCCCAGGCCCATGGCGATGCCGATGTCGGCCTGCTTCAGTGCCGGCGCATCGTTCACTCCGTCACCGGTCATCGCCACCACCTCGCCTTGTGCCTGCAGGGCGCGCACCAGGCGCAGCTTCTGTTCCGGTTCGACGCGGGCGAACACATTGACGCGGCGGGCGGCAGCCTGCAGCGCGGCGTCATCCAGTAGCGCCAGGTCGCGCCCGGTCAGCACTTCGGCGCTGGCGGAATCCTGGACGATGCCGATCTGTGCGGCGATCGCCCGTGCCGTTTCGGCATGGTCGCCGGTAATCATTTTCACCTTGATGCCCGCGGCATGGCAGGTGCGCACCGAGGCGATGGCCTGCTTGCGCGGCGGATCCATCATGGCGGCGAAGCCGAGGAAGACCAGGCCGGCATCGAGTGTCTTTTCCGTGAGTTCCCCGGCGGTCGCGGCCTGGCGCCGCGCCGTGGCCAGCACGCGCAGGCCGCGGGCGGCCATGCCGGCAGCGGCCGTCGCGATCAGCTCGCGCCCGCCGGCATCGAGGGCGACTTCGTGGCCGCCGGCGGTCAGCAGCCGGTCGCAGGCCGGCAGGATTTTCTCGATGGCGCCCTTGGCGTAAAGGGTCGGCCGTCCTTCGACCTCGTGCAGCGTGGCCATGGTCTGCCGCGCGGAATCGAAGGGCAATTCGTCACGGCGCGGGAACAGGCGGCGCAGCGTGGTCTCGTCCAGTCCGCCCTTGCGCGCGGCCACCAGCAGGGCAACTTCGGTCGGGTCGCCGGCGTGTTGCCAGCGCCGACTTTCGAAAACCAGCGTGGCATCGTTGCACAGCGCCCCGGCAATCAGCGTTTCGCGCAGCGCGGGGCCGGGGTTGCCGCCGCTCAAACTGCCTTCCGGCGCATAGCCTTGGCCCTCTACCGTGACGCCGGCGCCGCCGGCCCACAGATCGGTGACGGTCATCGCGTTTTCGGTCAGCGTGCCGGTCTTGTCGGAGCAGATCACCGTGGTGCTGCCCAGCGTTTCCACG
>CAIZKA010000097.1 GCA_903933395.1 uncultured beta proteobacterium
GCCCTGATCGGCAACCCGCGCATCCTGATTTTCGACGAAGCCACCAGCGCGCTCGACTACGAGTCGGAGCGCATCATCCAGAACAACATGAAGGCAATCTGCCAGGGCCGCACCGTGCTGATTATCGCCCACCGGCTAAGCGCGGTGAGGGACGCCAACCGCATCGTGGTGCTGGACCGCGGCCAGATCGTCGAGCAGGGCAGCCATGCCGAGTTGCTGCGCCACGAAGCCGGGCACTACTCGCGGCTGCACCGGATGCAGCAGGGGTAGCCGCCATGCCAATTCGCGCAACGCTCAATTTAACCAGTCATTCCTGCAAACGCCGGAATGACTGCTTCGTCATTCCGGGCTTGACCCGGAATCCAGGGGGTGCCTTCAATCACCGTCTGGATTCCGGCTTGCGCCGGAATGACGTCAATCAAACAATATCCCCATACAGGTCGCGCCACGCAGGGTTTGCCGACTCGATGAGGTCGAGCTTCCATTTTCGCTGCCATCCCTTGATCGTCTTCTCGCGCGTGATGGCCGATTCCATCGTTTCGTGCGCTTCATACCAGACCAGCACATGAACCTCATATTTCTTGGTGAAACCCTCCACAAGATCGCTCTTGTGCTGCCAGACGCGCTGCACAAGGTTCGACGTCACGCCGACATACAGAGTGCCGTTTCTCTGGCTGGCGAGGATGTATACGCAGGGTTGCTTCATGTCGATAGGCTACTGGATTCCGGCGTAGGCCGGAATGACTGTTCCGTCATTCCGGGCTTGACCCGGAATCCAGTAGCCGCGACGGATCGCCGTCTGGATTCCGGGTTCTGCCCTCACGGGCAGCCCCGGAATGACGATCTCGGGCCTGAGTGGCAGATCGTGTCGGAGTTTGATGTCGCAATCTGCGACATCAAACATGACATCACAGTCTGTGATCTCAAGTCTGCGGGAAAGCAAGCATGAGCCAAGCCCTCACCCTCCGCCTGCAAGCCACGCTCGATCTGCTCAGGCGTTACGCCACGATCTTCAGCCACGTCTGGAAGATCCGCAAAGACCTCGACCCACCCCACCGCCTGCCGCACGAGGCACAATTCCTCCCGGCCGCGCTCGAATTGCAGGAAACGCCGGTCTCGCCGGCGCCGCGCCTCATCGCCTGGCTGCTGATGGCGTTCGCACTCATCGCCGTGCTGTGGGCCATCTTCGGCCACATCGACGTCGTCGCCACGGCGCAGGGCAAGATCGTGCCCAACGCCGGCAGCAAGCTGATCCAGCCGATCGATACCGCCGCCGTCAAGGCCATCCATGTGGTCGATGGTCAATCGGTCAAGGCCGGACAGGTGCTGGTCGAACTCGATGCCACCATGGCGCGGGCCGACAGCACGCGCACCGCCAACGACCTTACCACGTCGCGACTGCAGGCCGCACGCGCGAAGGCCATGCTGGCCGCGCTCAATGCCGGCCGGCCGCCGCGCATCGAGCCGCCGGCCGACATCAACCTCGAGCGCATTGCGCAGGAACAGCGCATCCTCGACGGTCAGTACGGCGAATACCAGGCCCGCATTTCCCGCATCGACGCCGAAGTCGCCAGGCGCGAAGCCGAGCGCCGCTCCACCGAGGAGATCGTCAGGAAGCTCGAACAGACCGCGCCCATCGCGCGCCAGCGCGCCGAGGACTTCAAGGGGCTGGTGGACAAAAACTTTATCTCCAAGCACGGCTACCTGGAAAAGGAACAGATCCGCATCGAACAGGAGGCCGACCTCGAAACCCAGAAAAGCCGCCTCAAGGAACTGGCTGCCGCGGTCGACGAAGCGAAAGGCCAGCGCAACTCAGCCTTCGCCGAAACCCGCCGCCTTGCGCTCGACACCCTCAACGAAGCCGAGCAGAAGGCCACCGGCTTCGGTCAGGAATTAGTCAAGTCAGACACCCGCGGAAAACTCATGACACTCACCGCGCCGGTCGACGGCACCGTGCAGCAGCTGGTGGTGCGCACCGTCGGCGGTGTCGTCACCGAGGCCCAGGTCCTGATGGTCATCGTGCCGAAAGATGACGCGCTGGAAGTCGAAGCTTTCCTCGAGAACAAGGACATCGGCTTCGTCAATGCCGGACAGATCGCCGAAGTCAAGGTCGAGACCTTCCCCTTCACCAAGTACGGCACCATCCCCGCGAGCCTCACCCATGTCTCGCACGACGCCATCAACGACGAAAAGCGCGGCCTGATCTATTCCACGCGCGCCCGATTGCAGCGCGCCACGGTGCAGGTGGAAGACAAGACCGTGCATCTATCGGCAGGCATGGCCGTGACCGTTGAAATCAAGACCGGCAAACGGCGCGTGATCGAGTATTTCCTGAGCCCGCTGCTGCAGCACGGCAACGAGAGTTTGCGGGAGCGGTGAATGTGATGAAACATTCAGCCAAATTCGAATCCGACCCTCGTCCCCGGA
>CAIZKA010000098.1 GCA_903933395.1 uncultured beta proteobacterium
AAAGGAGCGGATACGATGAAGATTGCGGTGTTGGGCGCAGGCGCGGTTGGTTGTTATTACGGTGGCATGCTGGCGCGCAGCGGCCGCGAGGTGGTGCTGATCGGACGGCCCGCGCATGTCGACGCGATGCGGCGCGACGGCCTCTACATGGAGACGCAGACCTTCCGCGAACACGTTGCGGTCAATGCCTGCACCGGCGTCACCGGCGTCGCCGGGGCGGACCTCGTGCTGTGCTGCGTGAAGTCGACCGATACCGCGAGCGCCGCCGCAATGGCACCGCATCTCGCGGCCGATGCGATCATCCTCAGCCTGCAGAACGGCTACGACAACGCCGCGCGCCTGCAGGACCTGTTGGGCCGGCCGGTGCATCCGGCCGTGGTCTACGTCGCCACCGAGATGGCGGGGCCCGGCCACCTGCGCCACCACGGGCGCGGCGAACTGGTGATCGGTCCCTTTCCGCGCAGCGCCGAGGTCGTCGCGGAGTTCGCCGCGGCCGGTGTGCCGGTGCAAATCTCGGACAACGTCGCCGGCGCGCTGTGGGCGAAACTGACGCTCAATTGCGCCTACAACGCGTTGTCGGCGATCACCCAGATGCCCTATGGGCGCATCGCTCCGGGCGAAGGAATCGCCGGGGTGATGGAGGACGTCGTTCTCGAGTGCCTCGCGGTGGCACAGGCCGACGGCGTCAGCCTGCCGGGCGACATCCGCGCGGCCGTGGTTGGCATTGCACGCACGATGGCATCACAGCTGTCGTCCACCGCCCATGACGTGGCGCGCGGCAAGCCCAGCGAGATCGACCACCTCAACGGCTACGTGCTGCGCCGCGGCGAAGCGCTGGGTATCGCGACCCCGGTCAACCGCGTCCTGCATGCCCTGGTAAAGCTGCTGGAAGAGCGCCAGGCTCAGGGCGGGGGCTAAGGGCAGGAACGGCCGAACCTTGCGCCGGCCGCTTGCCATGCGCCTGCGCCTCGTCCTCGTGCTGCTGATCGCCAGCCTCGGTCTCGGCGGCTGTCTGGTTTCGGTCGGCGTGACCAACAGCCCGCCGCCTCCGGGCGAAAGCCGGCCGCTGCCCTGACAGTTGGGCGGAAACACAAGCTCGGGGAATATGCATTTTGGCGCGCTCGGCGGGGATCGAACCCACAACCCCTGGCTTCGGAGGCCAGTACTCTATCCATTGAGCTACGAGCGCGCGAGGGGGCGAAGCATAACCGGTTCGGCGGGTGGCGTCCAATGCGGGGCGGGTGAATCCGCTATAATCGCGCCCTCTGTCCGACTATCCCGGGAAGGCTGCTCATGATCCATTTGAATATCCGAACGCTCGCCGCGGCGGGTGCTCTTGCTCTCTCCGTTTCCGTGTTCGCCATGGGCGCACGCCCGGCCGGCGACGAAGAAGGCGCCAACAAGCGGATCGCTCCCGTGGCCCGCGTCGAACTCGCCGCCGCCGCCCCCGCTGCGGCCGGTAGTCGCAGCGGCGAACAGCTTTACAAGGCCATCTGCGGCGCCTGCCATGAGGCCGGTGTCGCCGGCGCGCCGAAGACCGGCGACAAGGCCGCCTGGGCGCCGCGCATCGCGGTGGGTCTGGACGGTCTGGTGAAATCGGCCACCGCCGGCAAGAACGCCATGCCGCCCAAGGGTGGATCGGACGCCAACGAGGTCGAACTGACCCGCGCCATCGTCTATATCACCAACAAGTCCGGCGCCAGCTTCAAGGAGCCCGCGGCGAAGTAATTCGTCGCAAGGCCGATCCGGAAAGGGGACCGCATGGTCCCCTTTTGTTTTATGTTGACGCCATAGCGAGGGCAATCCGGATTTGCAGAAGGCGCTTTGGCTGGTTTGCTATGAAAGCAAGCTTTCGAACTCCGGCTAGCTTTGAAAGAAATTGACTTATTTCTTTCAAAGTTTAGAATCGTTTGAAAGCCTCCTTGGCTCGCTCCCATAACACAATGAATCCGAACGATTTTTCTCCGGGCAAAAGCGGCCGCCTGCTGAATGCCCCGCAGGGGTATCTGGCTTTCGTGCCGAATCCCCTGCCGCCCCCTGTCATTATTGATATGTCGCTGGCACTGGCTCTATCAAAAGCCGATGCCGCACTGTCGGAACTCTCCGGCCTTGGCGGCCAGTTGCCCAACCCGCACTTGCTGATTTCCCCTTACATCCGCCGCGAAGCCGTCCTTTCATCGCGCATCGAAGGCACCAAGGCCAGCCTTTCCGATCTGCTGATCGACGAAATCGAAGACGACAACTCCAGGCGTTCCGTCAATGCCGACATCCAGGAAGTCCGGAACTATACCTACGCCCTGGAGCATGGCGTCGCGCTGCTCCCTGACTTGCCCCTGTCGCTCCGGTTGATCCGGGAAATTCACGCCAAGCTCATGACGGGGGTGCGCGGGGACAAGGCTACACCCGGCGAATTCCGGCGCACACAGAACTGGATCGGGCCGGCGGGTAGCACCCCCATGACCGCCGCCTTCGTGCCGCCACCCGTCGTGGAAATGCATGAAAGCCTGGACGAGTGGGAGAAATTTCTTCATGTCCGCGATGTCATCCCGGACTTGATTCAGTGCGCCATGATGCATGTGCAGTTCGAAACGATCCATCCCTTCCTCGATGGTAACGGGCGTGTCGGCCGCCTCCTGGTGACCTTCTTCCTGCTCGAACGCAAGCGGCTTTCACAGCCCCTGCTTTACCTGTCGGCCTTTATCGATGCCCACAAGAACGACTACTACGACCTGCTGCAGCGGGTGCGTACCCATGGCGAATGGATACCGTGGATTCGTTTCTTCCTCCAGGGCGTAACCGAGACCGCCACCGCAGCCGGCGAGCAAGCCAGGGAACTGCACCGCTTGCGGGAACAGTACCGCGCTCTACTGCGAGGCAAACCCAACGCGCTCGTCCTGATCGACAACCTGTTCATCAACCCCTACATGACCATAGGGCGAGCTGCAAAGATACTGGGGAAAACACATCCCACGGCCAGGGCGGCGATAAGCGCCATGGAAGAAGCCAAAATTCTCCGCGAGATGACCGGGAGGCAATGGGGGCGCTTCTACGTCTGTCAGCCGGTGCTCGACGCACTCGACAAACCATTTGCGTAGCACGTGAGCATAGGCATGGCCGCCAAAAGCCGGGCGAGCGGCGCCACGCCTGTCTGAAGCCGGCCGCACAGGAACAGCGGGCTTTTCTCCCTACGCTTTGCCGGCCAGCATGGCGCGCAGGGCACTGGCTTTGGCGCGGGCGGTGCCGGCGTCCGGCACGGTGTTCCCCTGCGTCAGGGCTTTCTGCGCCGCTTCGCCCATTTCGGCGATGAAGCGCGAGGGTTCGCGCGGCATCCATTCGCGGCCCTGCTTGCGCCGCTCGCACCAGGTCACCGTCAGGCTGGCCTGCGCGCGCGTGATGCCGACATACATCAGCCGCCGCTCCTCTTCCAGCTTGGCCGGCTCGAGCGAGTCGCGGTGCGGCAGCAGGCCCTCCTCGACGCCGACCAGAAATACATGGCGAAATTCGAGGCCCTTGGCCGCATGCAGGGTGGCGAGCTGCACGGCATCCTGCTCGCCTTCGTCCTTGTCCAGCATCGACAGCAGCGCCACGGATTGAGCCAGTTCGAGCAGGTTCTTGCCTTCCTCCTCGCCCTTCCTGCCCAGCCACTCGACGAAGTCGCAGACGTTGGCCCAGCGGGTTTCGGCCTCGCGCGGCTCCGAGGACTGAAACAGCCAGCTTTCGTAACCGATGGCGTCGATCAGGTCGTTCAGCACCTTGCCGGCCGGCGCCGATGCGGCGCGCGCTTCGATGCGTCCGATAAAGTCGCCGAACTCGCGCAGCGCGGTGCGCTGCTTGGCGTTGAGCTCGGCATCCAGCCCCGGCGCGTAGATGCTGGCGAACAGGCTCTGGTGGCTGCGCCCGGCGGCGCGGCCGAGCCCTTCCAGCGTGGTGCCGCCGATGCCGCGCTTGGGCGTGGTCACGGCGCGGATAAAGGCGGGATCGTCGGCCGGGTTGGCCAAGAGGCGCAGGTAGCAGGTGATGTCCTTGATCTCGGCGCGATCGAAGAAGGATTGCCCGCCGGAGATGACATAGGGAATCCGCTGCGCACGCAATTGCTGCTCGATGACGCGCGCCTGGTGGTTGCCGCGATAGAGGATGGCGTAGTCGGAAAATTTGCTGCGCCGCTCGAAGCGATGGGCCGACAGGCGCGAACCGACCCACTCGGCTTCGTGCTCGCCGTCGCGGCAGGTCTGGATGTGGATCGCGTCGCCCTGTCCGTGTTCGGACCACAGCTTCTTTTCGAAGAGCTTGGGGTTGTTGGCGATCAACGTGTTGGCGACCTGCAGGATGCGCGCCGTCGACCGGTAGTTTTGCTCCAGCTTGACCACCTTGAGGCTCGGGTAGTCGTCCTTCAAGAGGCGCAGGTTTTCGCTGTCGGCGCCGCGCCAGGCGTAGATCGACTGGTCGTCGTCGCCGACCGCGGTGAAGGAATCGCGCCCCTGTGTCAGCAGTTGCAGCAGGCGATACTGGGCGCGATTGGTGTCCTGGTATTCGTCGACCAGCACATGCCAGAGCCGGCTGCGCCAGCGCTGCGCGACGTCATCGTGCTCGCTGAAGAGCTTGACCGGCAGGCGCAGCAGGTCGTCGAAATCCACGGCCTGGTAGGCGCGCAGGGTGCGTTCGTAATCGGCATAGAGCTGCGCCGCGGCGGCTTCGATCTCGTCGACGGAATCCGTCAGCGCCGCTGCCGGCTCGACCAGCTGGTTTTTCCATAGCGAGATGCGCGACTGCAGCGCGCGCAGCCGGCCCTTATCGACATTGCCGGCAAGCTCCTGGAACAGCGCCGTGGTGTCGGCCGCGTCGAGGATCGAGAAGCCCGGCTTCAGGCCGACCTTGGCCGCCTCCTGGCGCAGGATGCGCACGCCGAGGGCGTGGAAGGTGCTGACGATGACGCCTTCGCCACGCGCGCCGATCAGCTTGCCGACACGCTCCTTCATTTCCTTCGCCGCCTTGTTGGTGAAGGTGATCGCGGCGATCTGCGTCGGCTTGACGCCGTAGTCGTCGACCAGCCAGGCGATCTTGTGCGTGATGACGCGCGTCTTGCCCGAGCCGGCGCCGGCCAGCACCAGCAGCGGGCTGTCGAGGTGATGCACGGCCTCAAGTTGCGCCGCGTTGAGTTTGACCATGGATTGAATGCCGGCGGCGCCGTATCACCGGCGCCGACTTTTTTGGTTTGCGGGCGGACGCTGCCCGAATACGACTATTTCAACGCGCCGAATACCTTCTTCGCCATCGAGCCCGCGGCGCCGAGCGGATCCTTGCGGATCGCCTTTTCCTCTTCGGCCATCATCAGGTACAGGCCGTCCAGCGTTTTCTGCGTCACGTAGTTCTCGAGCTGCGTATCCTCCTCGCGCACCAGGCCATAGCTGGCCGCCTTGCCGGCGAGCTGCTCGTACTTCTTTGCCACATTGACCTTGGCCATGGCCGCCTTCACCATGGGCTTGAATTTTTCGGTCAGCGGGCCGGAGGTGGTGCGACGGAAATACTGCGTTGCCGAATCTTCGCCGCCGGTCAGGATGCCTTTGGCATCTTCCACCGACATCTGCTTGATCGAATTCACCAGCAGGGTCTTGGCCTCCGGTACCGCCGCTTCGGCCGCCCGGTTCATGGCGGTGATCAGTTCGTCGGCTTTCTTGCCCATGCCCAGGCCGCGCATCACGCTCTCGACCTTCTGCACGCTCGGCGGCAGGGGAATCTTCACTTTCGCATTGCCCATGAATCCGTCCTTCTTGCCCAGCAGGTCCACCGCCTTGCCGGCGCCTTGCGTCAGGGCTTCCTTGAGGCCGCCGCTGGCGTCCTTGCCCGAGATGTCGGCAAGGCCGATGGCGTGGGCGGAGGTGGCCAGCAGCAGGCCGGCGAGGATTGAGAGTGTCAAGCGCATGTGAGGAATCCTTTGGCAAATTGCGATGGGCGGCGGCCGAGTTTGTCGCCTGCCATTATTGCACTTGCCTTGCCTGCCGTCAGCATTTGCGGGGACAGGACGATATCGCCGGCTTTCATGATTCTCGCCGTCCGCCATTCCTGCGACAATCCGCCATCGCCGTGGAACGCCCAAACGAAACGCCTCGAGGAACATCCGATGAGTACTCAATCCGGCCTGCTGCGCGCCCGACGCTTCGCCCCGCTGTTCGTCACCCAGTTCCTCGGCGCGCTCAACGACAACGTGCTGAAGAACGCCATGGTGGTCCTGCTGACCTTCCAGGCGGCGAGCTGGACCACGATCAAGCCCGAGCTGTTGGCCAACCTGGCAGCGGGCATTTTCATCCTGCCCTTCTTCCTGTTTTCCGCGACGGCGGGGCAACTGGCCGACAAGTACGACAAGGCCGCACTCGCCCGGCTGGTGAAGCTGCTGGAAATCGGCATCGTGCTGGTGGCGGGCGCGGGCTTCGTGCTGCACAGCCTGACGGTGCTCTTCGTCGCCCTGTTCCTGCTCGGCCTGCACTCGACGCTGTTCGGCCCGGTCAAGTACGCGATCCTGCCGCAGCATCTCAAGGCCGATGAACTGGTCGGCGGCAATGCCCTGATCGAGGCCGGCACCTTCGTCGCAATCCTGCTCGGCACGCTGCTGGGCGGCCTGCTCGCCGGCAGCGGAAACGGCACGACCTGGATCACCGGCGCGGGACTCGCCATCGCCGTCGGCGGCTATCTCGCCTCGCGCGGGATCCCCGTCGCCGTGCCACCGGCGCCGACTCTTGTCATCAGCGCCAATCCGCTGACCGAGACCTGGCGCAACATCAACTTCGCCCGCGAAAACCAGGCA
>CAIZKA010000099.1 GCA_903933395.1 uncultured beta proteobacterium
ATGGAAGCCGGGCTGATGCAGCTCGAACAGGGCGACCGCGACCCCGAAACCATCAACGCCGTGTTTCGCGCGGCACACACCATCAAGGGCGGCGCCGGCGTGGTCGAAATCCACTCCGTCGAAAAGTTCACCCATGTCCTCGAGAACGTCCTCGACCGCCTGAGGAACGGCGAAATCGAAGTCGGCGGCGACATGATTTCCGCGCTGCTGGCCGGTTGCGACCACATCGGCCTGCTGCTCGGCGTGGTCCAGGCCGGCGGCATGGAACCCGATGACGAACTGCGCCAGGCCGGAGAAATCATTACCGAGTCATTGCGACCCTTCCTCGGCGAAAAGGCCGCGTCCGGCGGCCAGGAAGTCTCGGCCAACGCCGATGGCAACATCGAACGCAACGGGCGCGACAGTGCCACCAACGACTGCTGGCACATCTCGGTGCGCTTCGGCGAGAGCGTGCTGAAGAACGGCATGGACCCGATGGCCTTTTTGCGCTACCTGCTGAACCTCGGCGAAATCGTCCACATCACCACCCTGATCGACGGCCTGCCGGAAACGGACGCGATGGACCCGGAGCTCTGCTACCTCGGTTTCGAAATCAGCTTCCGCAGTCATGCCACCAAGGAGGCCATCGAGAAGGTGTTCGACTTCTGTCGCGACGACTGCGACCTGCACATCCTGCCGCCCAACAGCAAGGTCGCCGACTTCCTGCAACTGATCGAAGGCCTGCCCGAAGAAACCATGCGCCTGGGCGAGATCCTGGTCAAGAGCGGCGCCATCACGCAGGAAGAACTCGACGACGGCCTGCGCCAGCAATCCGGAGCGAAAGTCGGCGCTGACGAGACGGCGCCCATCCCGCAACTGGGCGACATCCTGGTCAACCAGAACATCGTCCAGCCCGAACTGGTCGAAGCCGCCGTCACCAAGCAAAAGGTGGTTTCCGAAAAGAAGGCCGCCGAAGCCAGCCTGATCCGCGTCCACGCCGACAAGCTCGACCAGCTCATCGATCTGGTCGGCGAACTGGTCATCGCCGGCGCCTCGGCCAACCTGCTGGCGCGCAAGAGCGGCGAAGGCACACTGATGGAGGCGACCTCGGTCCTGACCCGGCTGGTCGAGAGCATTCGCGATTCCGCGCTGGCGCTGCGCATGGTGCAGATCGGCGAAACCTTCAACCGCTTCCACCGCGTCGCCCGCGACGTGTCAAAGGAACTGGGCAAGGACATCGAACTGGTGATCAACGGCGCCGAAACCGAACTCGACAAGTCGGTGGTGGAAAAGATCGGCGACCCGCTGATGCACCTGGTCAGAAACGCCATGGACCACGGCATCGAAACCGCCGCCATCCGTGCCGCCAATGGCAAGCCGGTCAAGGGCCGCGTCGAGCTCAACGCCTTCCATGACTCGGGCAGCATCGTGATCGAAGTGGTCGATGACGGCGGCGGCCTCAACAAGGACCGCATCGAAGCCAAGGCCCGCGAGAAAGGCCTGCTGCAGCCCGGCGAAACCCTGTCCGACCAGGAGGTGATCAACCTGATTTTCGAAGCCGGCTTCTCCACGGTTGAAAAAGTCACCAACCTGTCCGGACGCGGCGTCGGCATGGATGTGGTGAGAAAGAACATCACCGCCCTGAGAGGCAGCGTCGATGTCAAGACCGAACTGGGCCAGGGCTCGCGCTTCACCATCCGCCTGCCGCTCACCCTGGCCATCATCGACGGTTTCCTCACCGGCGTGGCCAAGTCGTCTTACGTGATCCCGCTCGACATGGTGGTCGAATGCATCGAACTGGCCAACACCAGCGTCGACCGCGACTACATCAATCTGCGCGGCGAAGTCCTGCCTTTCGTCAGGTTGCGCGAGTTGTTCGAAGTTCCAGGCGAGCAGCCGCCGCGCGAGAACGTGGTGGTGGTGCAATACGCCGGACGCAAAGCCGGCATCGTGGTCGATCAACTGCTGGGCGAATTCCAGACCGTGATCAAGCCGCTGGGCACGCTGTTCCGCAACATGCGCGGCATCGGCGGCTCGACCATCCTCGGCAGCGGCGAAGTTGCCCTGATCCTCGACGTGCAGGCGCTGGTCAGCCGCAGCGCACGGGGCGAAGAACAGGCCTCCCGCGGCGCCACCGGCATGCGCCGGCTTGAGGCGCATTGAGCATGACTACCTACGTCAGACCTCTCGGTCGTGCCGGCTTGGCGGGCTTACGGGGGCGTAGGCGTTGCGTGCAAGGTCACGCCCAGCGCCCGCAGCACCTTCAGGATCGTGTCGTAACGCGGCTTGGCGCCCGGCGCCAGTGCCTTGTACAGGCTTTCACGACCCATGCCGGTGTCCTTGGCCAGTTGCGTCATGCCACGGGCGCGGGCAACGGTCTTGATCGCGACGAGAAACATTTCCGGGTCGTCCTCTTCCAAGGTGGCGGAAAGGTAGGCCGCGATGGTCTCCTCGTTGTCGAGGTAGTCGGCGGCATCGAAGGGGGTAAAACGGGTCATGGCTTACTCCTTGGGCAATGCGCGCGCCATCTCTTTGGCGCGCTTGATGTCACGCTTCTGGGTCGACTTGTCGCCGCCCAGCAACAACAGATAAACCACCGCGCCGCGCCGCGTGAAATAGGCGCGATAGCCGGGGCCGAAATGAATCCGCATCTCGGAAACGCCTTCACCCACCGGCTCGCAATCACCAAACCGGCCGGCTTCGGCCGCTTCAATGCGCCTGGCGATGATGACCTTGCCGACCCGATCCTTCAGGCCCGCCAGCCATTCGTTGAATTCGTCCGACTTGAAGAATGTGTTCATGCTTCGCAGTGTATTACTTCGGATACAAATGGCAAGCACTATTTGGCGCCGCCGGCTTGAGGCGCATTGATCATGAATCACTTTTCACAGCATCCCGTCCGCAGTTCCCTCGTAGCAAAGGAGAAAGCATCATGTTGAGCAATCTTAAAATCGGTCTTCGACTCAGCATCGGCTTTGCCGCTGCCTTGTTGCTGATGCTGGTTGTGGCCTTCCTGGGCGTCACCCGCGTCGGGGAATTGCAGGGCAACATCGCCGACCTGGTCAAGGACAAGAACGTCAAGACCAAATTGGCGAATGACCTGGTCGATGAAGTCGGTGCGATCGGGCGCTTTCAGCGCAATCAGCTGATCTTCAAGGACAACCCGAAGGAAATCGAAAACGCGGCGAATAATGCCCGAAAATCGCGCGAAAACATCGGCAAGATTCTCGGGGAGTTGCAGAAGTTTCAATACAGCGACAAGGGCAAGACCACGCTGGGTGAGGTCACCAAGCAGCGCGAGCGCTATGTCGGCCTTCAAGCTAAATTCACCGAAGCGGTAGTCGCCGTCAAGTGGGATCAGGCGATGGCCGTATTCGCCGAAATGCGTCCGGCCTACAATGAGTACGTCAAGGCGATTACGGCGTTCATCGACCTGCAAACCGAAACGGCCGAAAAAATCGGTGCCGATGCGGAAGCCCTGGCCGTCTCTACCCGTAATCTGATCATTGGCACAGCTCTTGGCGCCCTGCTGCTCGGCATCGTGCTCGCCTTACTGATCACGCGCAGCATCACCAGGCCGGTAGGCGAAGCACTGGCGGTGACGCAGCGCCTGGCCGAAGGCGACCTGACGGTGACCATCGACGACATCAGCAAGGACGAAATCGGCCAGATGCTGGGCGCACAGCAGGGCCTGATCGCCAAGCTGAACCAGATCATCGGCGAAGTGAAGGGTGCCGCCGACGCACTGTCGAACGCTGCCGGCCAGGTCTCGGCGACGGCACAGTCGTTGTCGCAGTCGTCTTCCGAACAAGCCGCCTCGGTCGAAGAAACCACGGCCTCGATCGAACAGATGACGGCGTCCATCACGCAGAACACCGAGAACGCCAAGGTCACCGACAACATGGCCACCAAGAGTTCGGTCGAAGCCACCCAGGGCGGCACGGCGGTGAAGGAAACCGTCGAAGCCATGAAGTCCATCGCCGGCAAGATCGGCATCATCGACGACATCGCCTACCAGACCAACCTGCTGGCCTTGAACGCCGCGATCGAAGCGGC
>CAIZKA010000100.1 GCA_903933395.1 uncultured beta proteobacterium
CACCGGGCGCAAGCTGCAGGCTCTCGTATTCGTCGAACCAGATGCCCTGGCAGGGGAAGCAGAGGTCGAGCGCGACTTCGCCGCCCAGCTTGCGCGCGAAGCGGTGCGCGCACATCGGGGCGCGGCAGGAGGGGCAGGCGGCTGGCGGCGACATGGCGATCAGAACACCAGCGTCGCCCATTCCGGGTCGAGCGCACGGGCGACGAAGGCGCTCGCGGCGGCCGTGCCGGCATATTCGGGAATCAGCGTTTCATCCTTGCCGACCAGGGCACCCATCGCCATGGCGCAGGCGCGCAGGCTGACGCCGAGATTGGTCGCCTGGCGCATGATCTGGTAGATCGAGGTATCGACGCCGGGCCAGGGCCTCAGGCCGGAGGCGACGCCTGCCACCAACAGGCGCACCGTGGGGCCGGCGAAATGGATTTCCACCTCGCAATCGAAGGCTGCCGCCGCCGCCGCATGCACGAAGGGCGTGGCGCACAGTTGCGGCTGCTCGGCCGTGGCCGACCAGAGCAATATGGCAAGTTTTTTCCGGTGCCCGTCGGTGACGTCGGTCATTCGATGGCCGCCTCCGGTTCAATGCGCCGGATGTGGGTGCGATAACTCAGCGCATCCACCAGTCGCGTGTGTTCCGCATCCCACGCCGTGGGCCGGCCACGCACCATCCAGCCCGCGGCGTAGGGGTCGCGATTGAGCAAGGCGGGGCGCTCTTCGGCGGCTTCGTTGGCTTCAAAGAGCACGAACGAGAGCGGTGCATGCACTGCGAGCACGGTCTTGGCGCATTCCACCGTGCCCAGGCCGCGCCCGCGTCCGACCTCGGCGCCCCTGGGTTTGGCGGTGAAGCCGATGATCTCGCCGGCGAGAAAAATGCCGAAGGCGCTGGCGCCGATCACTATCTCCCCGCCCTCGCGCCGCACCCACATGTCATGGTCCGGGTCGTAGAGCAGGCCGTCGGGTACGGCACCACGAAACGGAGCCCGGGTCATTGGTGCCGTCAGTAGCGGCTGCCGGCCGCGGCGGCAGAGCGGATCACGCCGCAGGCGACGCGCTTGCCGGAGTTGCCCGCCGGCTGTGTCTTGTAGTCGTCGGGATCGGCATGGATCACCACGCTGCGATTGAGGATGCCCATGGGGCCATCCGTGAGCGAAAGCGTGTCGAGTTCGACCGAAAGTTTGGCATTGCCCGAACTGTCGGCGACCAGGTTGGGCATGTCGCCGGCATGGCGCTCGGCGCTGCCGTGATGGCCGTGCGCCTTGGTTGCGGGGTTGAAGTGGCCCTTGGCGCTGGTGGCGTCCGCCGCGCTGCAATCGCCGGCTTCATGCACATGGAAGCCGTGCTCGCCCGGCGTCAATCCGGTGACGCTGGCTTCGACGCGAACTTTCTGTCCCGCCGACTGGAAGCTGACCGTGCCGGTGACGCTGCTGCCGGAGCGGGATTCGAGCGTGGCGGTGGCCTTGGGTCCGGACGCATCCATGCCGGCGCAGGCGGCGAGCAGAACGGTGGCGGAAACAAGGCTGGCAAGCTGACTGCTGCGGTAAATCTTGGTTCCGGTTTTCATGCGGTCTCTCCTTGGTTGGGTGGCGGAAAAGAGCGGGAGTCGAACCCACCAGGGACCGCATGGCGACCCCTGCCGGTTTTGAAGACCGGCCGCCCCACCGGGGAACGTTCTTTTCCGTGTTGCCTTAATTGTTATTCAGCCATGCATGGTTCGCACCGCTGGCGCGCAGTATGTGTTCGTCACGCACGCGCCGAGTGTAGCCGATGCGATCGAAAAATTCGAGGATGTGGATCGCCACCTTGCGCCCGCCGCCGATGCGGTCGCGGAGGTCGGCGGCGCGGGCGGCGGCTTTTTCGGCATTGAGTTCGGCAACGATGGCGGCCAGACCGGCGACGGCGTCTGCAGTGAAATAGTGGTCGTGCGCCACCGGATACAGTTCGCCGGCGCGGGCGACGCGGCGGAACAACTGGCGCACGGCGTCTTCCGCCGTGCCCGAAGCCTTGCCGACGTCGCGCACGCGAGGCGGGCCGAAGGGCTGGGCGTCGAGCAGAGGTTTCAGCGCGGCGAACAGATCGCGGTCGCCGGGCGCGAGGCTGGCCTGATGTTCGGGCAGATGCAGCCAGGCGCGGGAGGCCGCAAGCCGTCCTGCTGCGAGCAGTTCGGCGACCAGGGCATCGAAGGCGGCGCGCTCCAGCGTCGGCAGCGTCAGGCGGCGCAGGCGTTCGCGCTCGACGCCGACCATGTCGGGTGCGCGTTCATGCTCGGTTGCCAGCGCCGCCAGCAAGCGATCGCCCAGCGCCTGCCAGCCCCCGGCGGCGAAGCCCAGCTTCTGCTCGCCGGCAGCGATGACGCGCAGTCCGGCGGCTTGCCAGAGTGCCGCGGCCGCGTCGGCGGCGAGATTCCAGTTGGCGGCGAAGCGGTCGAGGTCGACGCCGGCCACGGATTGTTCCGCCAGCAGCTTCAGGCTCGTCGCCGGATCGTCGTCCGTCAGTGCGGCGAGCAGCGCCAGCCGTGCCGGGCTGCGCTTGTGGCGCGAGGGTGGAAAGCAGTCGAGCACGCGGCCGCCGCCGATGCTGTGCCGGGCGGAAGCATCGCG
>CAIZKA010000101.1 GCA_903933395.1 uncultured beta proteobacterium
CCGGACTGTTAATCCGTAGGTCCCTGGTTCGAGCCCAGGTCGAGGAGCCAGAATTTTTTTGTTGCGGTTCTTGCACTTAGCCCAGCCATCACGGTTGGGCTTTTTGCTTTTTGGGGGCACTTCGGGGACCATTGGACTAAAAGTCCGGGGGTCGGTATTGGTGTGCCGGAGTCGGTATAGGGAGGCCCAGGCACGGCTTCCAATCAATGTCATTGGTAAGACACCTTTACGGGAGTTACATCATGCAAGAAGTCCTGCAGTATCTGAAGGATCACGGTCAGTGCCTTGACTCGGAAATTGCTGTCGGCATGGGGATCCCGATTAAACAGGTAAGGATCAGTATTTCGGCCCTCGCAGCTCTTGGTGAAATAAGCACCTGCAAAGTCACACGATTCAATGGTGACGAACGGTTTGAGGGCACTCAGTGTCGCCCAGCATCGTTCATTCCACCCAAGTCTCCAGGCAGGAAACCTGGAGCGCCGGTAAAGACGGCCTCATGACGTTGACCAAGGCAGAACTCGCCGGTCTTCTTTTTGAATGGTTGAACTGAACAAGCGCGAAGCCAAGGACATGGTGGGCGCCTTCTTCCATGAGACGCGTTTGACTCTCGATAGTGATGACGGGGCAAGACTCCCTGGCTTCGGCAACTTTGACTTGCGCAACTTATTTGCGCATCTGTCTGTCTCATACCGGTTATTCTTGGTCTTCCTTCTCTGGCCTTTGCAAGTCGCGTTGGCCGATCTTGGCAACGAACGACAGGCCACATTTCCAGCCTCCCTTCTTGTCGGCAAGTTGGGGGCTGTCGGGATGGTTTCCGTTGGGGGTCAAGGACAGCCCGTCAAGTTAGCCACTGGCTTCCTAATAAGTCCTTGCCACGTCCTGACCGCGGCGCATGTACTGGCGCAAGTAGGAAAAAGCGCACAGATCGGCACTGCTGTTCGGTTTTTGCCGTCCGCTGGTCTTGCATCGCCTCTCTGGGGACGTGTTGTAGCAACCAACCAAGATTTCATCATGCGTGAAGTTCCGGTGGCGCTAGACCTGAATTCAAAGTCTCAGGATTGGGGCTTGATTGAACTGGATCATCCGGTTGATGGAATCGAGCCGCTCAAGCTACTCTATCCAGGTTCGCCAGTACCTGACAAGGCGACCTTTTCGATTGCCGGATACCCGATGACGGGCCAGAGGCCACCCCTGGACGTCCAGGAACATTGCGTAAATCGGTCTCGATTTCACGGTTCGATGGAAGTCAATGGCGTGGTCTTGCTTGATTGTGCCGTGCGCCCCGGAATGTCAGGCGGACCGCTTCTTGTTGATGGGAATGGAGATCTGGTTGCGGCTGGAATTGTTGTTGAACGTTTTGAGGTTGGGCAGAAGGTTTTGGGCGTTGCGATTCCTATCAAGACCTTCGCAGAAACAATTGAAGCCCAAATGCGATCCAGTGACATCTGTGCCGTGGGCTCACCCTTTGCATTGTCGCCAAACTCGGAAAGATAGCGCCGACAGGGCTACCCGGATACGGCTCTCGGCATCTAGCGTCCACGGGGCCGCATATGGCTAGTCTCCGCCCGAAAACTGCATCTCCGGCGCATCCCCCATCGCGTCGAAGTACCCGCCGATGAGGTCGTTCTCCAGTTCGTGGAGATGGACTTTCAGCAGATTGTCGACGACGCGGTGATATGAAACCACCGGCGCTCTGCCACTCCAGTTCTTCTGCGCGTGAGTCTTCATCCTCTGACCGAAGTTCTGCGTTTCGCCGATATAGAGCATCTTCTCGGTCTTCGCGTCGAAGATTCGATATAACGCAGGGTAAGCACCTGCGGGTACGGATGGAAGAGAAAACCGTCCAGACCAGTCAAGCCCCATCCACCCAGAGTCAGCCGGCCTGCCCACGAGGCGCAGCGGATTACTGTTGGTGACCCGATCAGACTCGTCATCACGCCGACTACCTCGGAGCTTCGTGCTCCTGTTTCTGGACTTTGTGTAGGCCGGATGAAAATGGCCATAGTTACAAAGCGTCGAGCCTCCGGTCTCAAGGCGGTACTTCCACAGGAGCCAACACTCGATCGCAAGTCGCTTGCGTCTTGGAACGATACTCGGGGCCACCGAGCACTCGTACTTGTAATCCTCGGCATCCCGCCAGGCCCACAGCGACGGCGCCACCGGATGCGGATCGTTGAACGGCATCGTCTCTGCCAGGGTGTTGCGCCGCAGATCACCAAGCCGTTGTCGAAGGTCCCGTCCGGTCTGTCCGATATAGGCAAGGACAGGAGAATCTGCCACTCGGATTCGATACAACCCGGCGCCGCTGTGTAGGCCCTTGAAGTCGCCGCCGTCAAACGGTGTCCATGCCGACCAGTTCAGGTTGCACCAATCGGGGGTGAGGAATTTGTTCATGGTGCAATTAACCCAACGGAGCGGGCTGGATCAGGACGTCATGCCCGGCCGTATGCAAGCTCCGCTCCGCATCCTTGCGGTGTCATGAACATCGTCGTAATTCCGACTATCCATGAGACTGAGGACAGCGATGGTTCCGACACTGATAGCGATTACCAATTCAATGAGCAGTCTGGCAACCTTTAGGTAGCTGACGCCGCTGTGCTCGATTTCCCGGGAAACAAGAATGCCTTCCTGGTATTTTTCGCGAATAATTTTTGCCATCTCGTGGGGGGGGGGCCAAAGCGATTGAGGAAGGCAGGAGTTTAGTTGATGTGAACTGGGCTATTGGCTAGTTTCCAAGTCCCGTTCAATGACATCATCCCACTCATCTCCCTCACCACCCACCAGCGGCCTCAACTTGTGGCGATCAGTGACGCATTCATCTGATTGCCCACGAAGCAGATCGCTACCAGACCATAGTTGATGGAAGTGCCGACCAGAGGTGGTTTTGATCAGGTAGGCATCCTGGCGATCTTCATAGACGCCCAGATGCTGTATCACCTCGACCACCATGCCGATGTTCTCCGGGCAGCCAGCGATGATGACGCAAAGTGTTCCGGGTTTGAGGATGGACATCCTGCAATCTCCACTTCAAAGTATGCCGCCACACTCACGATGGCGGTCATCATCGTGCCATAACCAGGCGCCAAGTAGTTTGAGTGCTCCGAAGCGGACGGTGACGTACCGCCGGGTTCGGCCACAGCGGGCACTGGAAAATTTCTCCATTGCGGTTGGCTTATGCCACCTGCGGACTGTGGGAAGTCCCCTTTATAGTCATTCAGATCGCCGGCTGCTCTGAAACGGTAATTGACCTGCGGATGCCAAACGTTTCCGCCTCGCGGTCGGCAGTGCAGCGGAAGCGGCTTATGAAGAGTTGCCACTGTTGAACTTCCTATCTTTGAAGAACTGTCTGAAGCATCACGGCGCAAAGGACAAATTAACACCTGAAGTTTCAAACCCTCCGCGAAGTACCCTAGACGACGCCGGCAACGACGGAGACAATAAAACCCGTTCCTTTGCGTAAAATGGAAATGGTCTCGCGCCACCCATAACGACCATAAATCAAGGAGACACCATGAACAAACCGATCACCATTGCCCTGTCGGCCCTTTTCGCCACCGGCGCGGCACTGGCCCAAGGCCACCCGGCAAATTTTGCACGTCCTGTCGACTTCCCCGCCAAGGAAGCCGGGCCGGCGAAGGCAGCCGAAGGCACGAAGCTCGCCACCAGCAACTGCGAAGCCAAGGCCGTGAGCAAGGACGGCAAGCCGCTGTCCGGTGACGCCAAGACCGCGTTCATCAAGAAGTGCGAAGCCGACGCCAAGGCCGCCAAGGCCGCCAAGGCCGCCAAGGCCGCCAAGTAAGAACGCACCGGTCCCATCAGGGACGACTTTCCTGCACGGCCTCTATGCAGCGGGGTGCGGTCATTGACGATGATGTAGGAATGCGATTTGGATGGCTGGTGTCAGGTGCAGACCGGACACCCTCAATGCAGCAAACAATGAAACCAAAGTTTCGGATTTCTGGCTTTCTTGACCTGACGGGTGATTGCGCGAAAGCTCCTTGTCGTTCGATATGCTTTGATCCCATGGCAATGACCATATCCCCAATCCAGGCCACTTCACCGACTGATTCAGATAGCCGACGAGGTGCACGGCACAAGAATAGCGAGCCCACGTTTTCACCAAGCGACGGGCATACGCGCTGAAGGTCAGCCGAGAAAGGTCGTGCCCGGAGGGAAGATGAAGTACGACGGCCTTGCGGATGCCACCGCGCGGGCCAACGTGATCGCCTACGTGACCTCGCTGAAATAAAGCGGAATGGCTGAAAGTCTCAGGCCAGGCGATGCGCCCATGCGAAATGCATGGCATCATCGCCGGCAAGGCGCATTCAGCGCCCCCGGGCCGGTGACCGCGGAACGACTTTCAGCCGCGCCCCGGCGGCTTTTCCCGCCGACCGACCAGGACCGCCATTGGCAATCAATCCGGTGTAGAATAGCTACGCGGATGCAATTGTGCGATTTCATCCTATTGCCATGATTTAATTGTTTTTTCCCGGACCGCCAAAACCGCGGACTCCTTTTTTGCGGCCGGGTCGAGGAAGCAACATACTGCTGTTGTGGCACTTGCACTCAGCCCAGCCGTGAAGGTTGGGCTTTTGCATTGTGGGACATCTCAATGGCGAACGCCCGGCAGTTGCCGCAAAGGCCCGCCAGGCTTACGGAAAAGGCTTGCACGATGCGTTCGATTTTCCTGCTACTCCCGTTGCTCTGCTCGGGATGCGCCGTTGTGGCGGTTGCCGATGCTGCAGTTACTGTGGCGGCCACCACGGTCAAAGTGGCGGCTACGGTGGTCGAAACGGCCGTGGATGTCACCGCCGCAGGTGTCAAGGCGGTCATCGGCAAGGATTCGGAAGATAAAGAAAAGAAGTAATCGTCACCTGTTCAATTCAATTGCGACTTCATATGACATCACACCCGGGCTTTCACCGTATCAAGTTCAATGAGGTTACCCTTGGCCAGCGTTTCTATGACCCGATCAGCGCCGAGTACTTCGTTAAGCTGAGCGACACCATGGGCGCCATGGTCACGGGTGCCGGGGACGGCACCGTGCCCGACGAATTCGAGCCTGACGACATCGTTGGAATCGACCTTTAGCCGGATCCAGATCATCCGCAGCACGCGTATCAAAACCGGAACCCAGCCATGAGCACCCTGCCCCAGTGTCCGCAATGCAGTTCGGAACTCGCTTACGAAGACGGCGAGATGTACGTCTGCCCCGAGTGCGCGCACGAATGGCCCAAGGTGGCGACGGCGAGCGCCGATGAACAACGCATCATCCGCGACTCCAATGGCAACACGCTGCAGGACGGAGACAGCGTGACCGTGATCAAGGATCTCAAGGTCAAAGGCTCGTCGCTGGTGGTCAAGGTCGGCACCAAGGTGAAGAACATCCGCCTGGTCGAAGGCGATCACGATATCGACTGCAAGATCGACGGCATCGGCGCAATGCAATTGAAATCGGAGTTCGTGAAAAGAGCCTAGGCCGCAACAAGCACGAATTCCATCCCCCTGTTGGATCATCAACTCAAGCAAAGGCAAGCAATGAACAAACTGACCGCAACCACCGCCATCGCCCTCATCGCCTTCTCGTTGCAGACTTCCGCGGCCGAACCGAAGGAAGAGAAGACGGCCTCCGGAATCGTCATCACCACAATCAAGGAGGGAACCGGCGCCAGTCCCAAGAGCAGCGACACCGTGAAGGTGCATTACCGCGGCATGCTGGTCAATGGCAAGGAGTTCGACAGTTCCTACGGACGCGGGCAGCCGACATCATTCCCCCTGAACCGTGTCATTCCCTGCTGGACCGAGGGCATGCAGACCATGAAGACCGGGGGCAAGTCAAAACTGGTGTGCCCGCCCAACCTGGCCTACGGCAGCCGCGGCATCCCCGGCACCATCCCGCCCGACGCAACGCTGGTCTTTGAAGTCGAACTTCTGGAAGTCGCCAAATAGCCGCCTGACGCATGGCGTTCATTCGCGAAGGCGCGCGACCGCGCCTTCAATCAAATATCCACATTCCCCGACTGAAAACATGTCCCATCCAGCAAACATCTATTGTTATCACTGCGGCCGCCAGCACCCCAGCGCTGAAATGCGCCAGATCGAAACCAAGGGGGGGAAGAAATGGCGCTGCATCAAGTCCATCGAGGCGACCAAATTGAACAGCGCGCAGCGTGATGCCTTCGGCAAGACTGTCACCATGATAAACAGGGCCGAACATCAGGCGCGCGTCAAGGCCAGGCTCAACGCCGAACGGCTGCTGGCTGCCGGATAGCATCGCACGGGGGGATCTGCACGTCATGCGCGCCGTCTGCCGCGGCCTTGCAGCCTCACTGTTGCTCTTTCTCGCCGCATCGCCTGTGGCGGCGCAGGTAGGTAGCGATCAGTTGCAGCAGTTCCGCCAGGAAGCAGAGGCATTCAACCGTCAGGATCCTTTCGCCAACGCTTATCGCGCCGGCCACTACAACGGCTATCTGGCGGGCGTCCTCGATGCCCTGCAAGGCCGCAGCGTGTGTTTCAAGGAGTGCATCTGCGAGCTCGACAAGATGGTCGAACGACATCTTGCGGATCATCCGGAGGCAAAAGATCGCCCGGTGACCGAATGGCTGGTGCCGCTGATGGAATCAAGGTTTCCTTGCAAGTAGGGTTTGTCGCCTGGCCGGCAATGCATGCAAACCGCAGTGGTCCGATCCATTCCCGGTTTGCGAATCGTGAGAGTCGGCCAGCCCTCTCCCTCATTCCCTCTCCCAAGGGGAGAGGGAAGCAGTCTGCCTCCTCTTTCCCTTGGGGGGAGAGGTCGGGAGCGAGGGATTGGCGGAACGGCGATTGTGCGATGGCCCGCAATGCAGGATAATTCGATTGTATACCGCATACAAAGGATGCCGCAATGACCACCACCTTCGCCAATCCCCTGCTTGCCACGCCCGCACGCGCCCTGCCCCGCTGCATTGCCGTAATCGGTGCCGGCACCATCGGCCCCGACATCGGCTATTACCTCAAGAGCGCCCTGCCGGGCCTGAAGCTGTTTCTGGTCGATGTTTCGCAGAAGGCCGTGGACGGCGCGCTTCTGCGCTTCCAGGACTATGCGAAGAAGGCCGTGGCCAGGGGCAAGATGAGCGAGGCCGATGCGGCCGCGGTGACATCGAATCTGGTCGGCACGCTGGACTATGCCGACATCGCCGGCTGCGACTGGGTGATCGAGGCCGCCACGGAGAACCTGGCGCTGAAACGCAAGATCTTCGCGCAAATCGAAGCCGTGGTCAGGCCCGACGCCCTGATCACCTCCAACACCAGCTCCCTCCCGGCGGCGCAGATCTTCTCGGCCCTGCAACACAAGGAACGGGCCACGGTGACGCATTTCTTCGCCCCGGCCTGGCGCAACCCGGCGGTGGAAGTCATCGCCTGGGAGCAGACCGACCCGGCCGTGGTCGAGTACCTGCGCTGGGTGTTCTGCATGACCGGCAAGGTGCCGCTGGTCACCGCCGATGTCGCCTGCTTCATGCTCGACCGCATTTTCGACAACTGGTGCAATGAATCGGCACTGCTGCTCGACCGCGCCACCGCTGCCGAAGTCGACAGCGTCGCTGCGGAATTCGTCCATGCCGGCCCCTTCTTCGTGCTCAACCTGGCGCGCGGCAACCCGATCATCACCGAGACCAACACGCTGCAGGCCGAGATGGAAGGCGAGCACTACACACCGGCTCCGATCTTCCGTTCGGTAGACACCTGGGTCACCGTGCCGCCCGGCAGGAAGGTCGAGGTGACGAAGGACACGGCCAAGGCTGTGCGCGAGCGCCTGCTCGGCATACTGTTCTCGCAAAGCGTCGACATCGTCGACCGCAAGATCGGTGACTCGGCCGACCTCGACCTGGGCTGCCGGCTGGCACTCGGTTTCAAGAACGGCCCGCTCGACCTGATGCGCATGCTGGGCGAACCGGCCAGCGGACGCGCCCTGATGCGCCTGCGCGAGGAGCGCCCGGGCATGCCGATGCCGCAGCGTCCGTTCGACGCCTACCAGGACTTTCTGCGCCACATCCTCGTCGACGATATGGATGGTGTGAAAATCATCACCCTGCGCCGGCCGGAAGCCATGAATGCGCTGCACGACGAGATGAACGACGAAATCCTCTCCGTCATCCGCCGCTTCGAGAACGACCCCAAGGTGTCGGGCTTCGTGATCACCGGCTACGGTACGCGCGCCTTCTGCGCCGGCGCCGACATCGGCCGCTTCGTCGATATGCTGGGCGATGCGCCTGCCTCGGCGCAGTACGCGCGCGACTGCTCCCGCCTGCTGGTGCATCTGGACCGGATGAAGAAGCCCGTGGTCGCGGCCCTCAACGGCATGGCGCTGGGCGGCGGCCTCGAACTGGCGATGCGCTGCCATGCCATCGTGGCAATGAAGCGCGCCTGGCTGCAACTACCGGAAGTGACCCTGGGCATCGTGCCCGGCATCGGCGCCATGGTCGTGCCCTATCGTCGCTGGCCGCATGCGGCGGCGACCTTCAACGCCATGCTGCGCCAGGCCGAACGCCTGAAGGCATCCCGCGCCCATGAACTGGGCATCGTCAGCGGGTTGGCCGACGACTATCCGTCCCTGATCGGGATGGCCGCCGCGCGGGTGCGCGAGCTCGCCGGCAAGGTCACGCCGATCGGCGATGCGCCGGTGGAAGTCGGCATCGAGCCGGTGGAAGCACGCAGCACCGGTGGCCAGATCCTCAGCCGGGAATGCATAGACATCATGGAGCAGGCCATCCGCGAAGCCGCCGCCGCACCGACGTTTGCCGCCGCCCTCGAAGCCGGCTACCTGGCCTTCGGCAGGTCGGCCTGCACCGGCGCCGCCCGCGAGGGCATAACTTCGTTCAAGGAAAAGCGTCCGGCAGATTTCGGCAAGACCAAATAAAAGGGCTTTTCAATTTCTATCGATGTGCACCGCGCGGACCTTCAGCCGCATTGACCGGCAGCCCTGAACAGGCGGACTTGTGACCGCGTTTCTTCACCACCTTACCCTGTCCTTTCCGCTGTTTTCCCTGGTCTTCGCCGGATATGCCGTAATGCATTTTTCCGGCTTGCCGCGGTCGTGGTCGGAAAAACTGTCGCGCTTCGTCTTCATGGTGGCCCTGCCGGCCATGCTGTTTCGCCTGATGAGCGACTTCTCCCGCCTGCCGCCCGTCGACACGCGGCTGCTGCTGGCCTTTTTCGGGAGTTGCCTGATCGTCTTCGCGATCGGGCGCCTGGTGGCATGGAAGGCGTTCGCACTCGACGGCGTGGGGCAGTCCGTTTTCGCTCTCGGCGGCGTCTTCTCAAACAACGTCATGCTCGGCCTGCCGCTGGCCAAGCTGGTTCTGGGCGATGCCGCGCTGCCCTCGGTGGCGCTGGTCCTGGTCTTCAATGCGCTGATCCTCTGGACCCTCGTGACCGTATCGGTCGAATGGGCCCGGCATGGCAGCTTCTCGCTGAAGGGCGGCGCCAAGACCGTCTTCGCCGTTCTGACCAATCCCATCGTGGCCGGCATATTGGCCGGTACGCTGTTCGGATTCGCGGGATTCTCGATACCGCATCTGGTGGATGTCCCGCTAGAAATCCTCGGCCAGATCGCCGCACCCGTCGCCTTGCTGGCGCTGGGCATGGGACTGGCGGAATACGGGATCCGCGACCGCTGGCAGATCAGCCTCAGCATCACGGCGCTCAAACTGCTGCTGCAACCCCTGGTGGTATGGGCACTGGCCCGCTTTCTGGAATTGCCGCCCATGGAGACCCAGGTGGTGGTCCTGCTGGCGTCGATCGGAGTCGGCGTAAATGTCTACCTGATGTCGCGCCAGTTCCGGGTCCTGGAAGGACCGGTGGCCGGCAGCCTTGTCCTCTCGACCGCCCTTGCGGCAGTGACGACACCGTTGGTCCTGGCACTGGCTCACAACTGAGTTCCATTGCCAAGTCCGTTGCCGGCTTCTGCCCGAGTGAAGCAACTGCTTCCAGTTTGAATTCCTTGCTGACAGTCTTTCCCTTTCGACACCTCCAACGATATCCTCTACCTTCAAATGTGTCCGGGAAAGCCGGTCTGGCTCAAAAAGACTGCCATGCCTCCCCCTTTGGTTCCCTTTAGTTCGATCCGCTACGTGAGCGACAGCGCATGAAGCTTTCCCGGCTCTGGCAGCCGCGCAACCCGGCCTTCTGGCTGATGATCGTTCTCAACCTGCTGTCGACCCTGCTGGCCTGGATCGCCCGCAGCTACGAACTGGTGCCGCTGGCGGCATTGATGGTGGCAGGCTTTGCCGTGGCGAATGCGCTGATCGGCCTGCGCCTGATGTGGGTGCTGATGCGCGAGGAACCGTCCAGGCCCGCGCCCGGCGCCTGAGATTTCCGACGGGCAGTGCCGCCGGGATCAGGCCCGCTTACTTCGTGTTGCGGTCGCGCACGATGGGCGGCACGTACTTGACGGAGAACTTCCAGCCCTCCTCGGTATCGCGTAGCACCAGGGTTTTCGACCCGGCACCGGGTTCGAACAGCGGCTCGATGCCGACCATCTCGATTGCGCCGAGGCCTTTCACCACGCAGGCGCCGGGCAGCGTGGTGAAGACCGATTCGGCGGCGACCACGACAAAAGCCCCTTCCTTCGACTGCGAACAGGACAGGCCGCGCGGGACCGCCGCGGGGTCGCGCCGCCAGGTCTCGCGCAAGGCGTCGAGCGCCGCGTGCAGTTCCGGTGTCATCCTGATCGGCAGCACGACTTCGCGGGACTTATGGTGACTCATGGTTTTGTACTCCCCTCGGCGGGCAACGCCGGCAGCAGCCAGACCAGCAGCAGCGGAAGCACCGGAATGGACAGCGCGAACAGAACCCACAAGCCGCGCGACCGGTTCTTGCGTTTGGCGATGATGGCGGTCGGAATGGCCGTCACCAGCATCAGGACGGTCAGGATGGTGGCACTCGCCAGCAGCGACTCAATGTCGGCGGCACTCACGCCCAGTTGGCCCAGCAGGGCGATGGTTTGAGGATCAAGCATGCGCACAGAATAGCAGCTCGGACCGGTCGTGGCTTGCGGCCCGGCATGCGCCTGCAATTCGCCGCCACGGGCTAACAGAATCGCGGGCCTTGCTGGTAATCTTGCGCCTGTCCAGTTTCTGCCCAGCGGCACCGCTGCCCATCATGACCCCGAGCCAGATCGTCACTTCCCTCAGCCAGCATGTCGTCGGTCAGGAAGATGCCAAGCGCCAGCTTGCCGTCGCCATTTACACCCATTACAAAAAGATCGCGCTGGCCGAACCGGACAAAGCGGAGATCATCAAGAGCAACGTGCTCCTGATCGGTCCCACCGGCACCGGCAAGACCCTGGTCTGCGAGACGCTCGCCCGGATCCTGCAGGTGCCCTTCGTCACCGCGAACGCCACCTCGCTGGCCCAAAGCGAATACGTCAATGACGAAATCGAGGCCATCCTGCTGCGGCTCATCGACAAAGCCGAAGGCGACATCGGACGCGCCCAGCGCGGCATCGTTTTCATCGACGAAATCGACAAGCTCAAGGCCATCAACGGCCAGCAGGGCCAGATGCGCGGCACCTCGGGCGAGGGGGTCCAGCACGCACTGCTGAAGATCATGGAAGGCGCCCCGGTCAAGATCAATGGCGAGAAGTACATCGACACCACCCAGGTCCTGTTCATCTGCGGCGGCGCCTTCGTCGGGCTTGACGAGAGCCGTGCCCGGACCCGCTCCTTCGGTTTCATTTCGACCTCCGAAGACGACAACCAGAAACTGCTCGACCGGCTCAACGAGCGCGTCAAGCCGACCGACCTCGCCGAATTCGGCCTGATCCCGGAATTCGCCGGACGCCTGCCGATCATTGCCCACTTCACCCCGCTTTCGCGCGAGATGATGGTCAGGATCATGACCGAACCGAAGAACTCGATCTACAAACAGTACTGCCAGATGCTGCACAACGATGGCGTGGAACTCCTCATCGAACCACCCGTGTTCGAGCAGATCGCCGACCTGGCCATGGAGTACAAGGTCGGTGCGCGCAGCCTGCGCGGCATCTTCGAGGAAATGCTGACACCGACCATGTACCTGCTGCCGGACCACTCCGAGGTACGCCAGGTCCGATTCGCCTCCCTGTTCGAAGACCCGAAATTCATTGGTACGCGAACTCCGGACTAGCGGCGTGCGCATGACTTGACTGGCGCCGCTGGGCCGTCATCCCGGCGAAGGCCTGGATTCAGTTGCCTGCTGGATTCCGGCTTTCGCCGGAATGACGAATCGGAGGTTTTGCGGTTCGACCCATTCATGAACACCACGCTCGAAACGCCGCAAGCGCTTCCGCACAACAGGAGAAAAAGAGGATGAACGGAATACTGATCATCGGTGCCGGACTGGCCGGACTGACCGTCGCCGAGACGCTGCGCGCCGAGGGCTACGAGGGACCGGTCACTCTGGTCGGCAGCGAGGCCCACCCGCCCTACCATCGTCCGCCGCTGTCCAAGGGTTTCCTGCTGGGCGATACCGCCGAGGCACAACTGGCGATGCGCGGCGCGGAAGCCATGGCGAAGAAAAACATCACCCTGAAAGTTCCCGAAGGGACGCAGCGCGCTGGCGCTGGTGCCACGGCAATCGACCGCAGCGCAAGGCAGGTGACGTTCGGCGACGGCTCGACCCTGCCCTACGACGGCCTTGCCTTGTGCACCGGCGCCCGCCTGCGCCCCCTGCCGCTGGCGGGCGCCGATTGGCAGGGCATATTCGGCCTACGTTCGCTGGATGACTCGCGGGCCATAAAGGCCACCCTGGAAACCGCGCAAAACGTGGTGATCATCGGCGGCGGCTTCATCGGCCTCGAGGTCGCGGCCGTCGCCCGCCGCAAGGGCAAGCACGTCACGGTCCTCGAAGCGGCCGACCGTCTCATGGCGCGCGTCGTGCCGCCGGCGATCTCGCAGTTCTACCTCGATCTGCATGGCAGTCAAGGCGTGGATATCGTGCTCGACGCCCTTGTCTCCGAACTTGCAGGAAGGGACGGATGCGTTGCCGCGGTCAGGACCAAAGACGGCCGCGAGTTCCCCGCCGACCTGGTCCTTGTCGGCATCGGCGTCATGGCCAATGCTGAACTGGCGCAGGCTGCGGGCCTTGACGTGGAAGGCGGCATCGTCGTCGACGCCTGCAGCCGCACATCCGACCCGGCTGTCTTTGCCGCCGGCGACTGCACGGTGCGACGCCTGGACGACGGCAGCCTGCGCCGCCTCGAATCGGTGCAGAACGCCATGGAACAGGCTAAATCGGCTGCCGCGGCGCTGCTCGGGCGCGAACGGCCGTTCACCGCCACACCCTGGTTCTGGTCCGATCAATATGACGTAAAGCTGCAGATGGCGGGGCTCAGCGCCGGCTTCGACAGTGCGGTGATGCGCGGCGCAACGGACCTCACGGCGGCGAGTCGCAAGCTTTCCGTTTATTACTACAAGGCCGGCCGGCTGATTGCGATCGATTCGCTGAACCAGTCGGCCGACCACCTGACCGGCCGCAAACTGCTCGACAAGGGCATTTCGCCCACGCCGGAGCAGGCGGCCGATATTTCCTTCGACCTGAACGGCCTGCTGGTCTGAGACCTACTTGGCGGGCGGAGGCGGCATGCCCTGCCGACGCTGCTGCATCTGCGCCTTCTTCTCCTCGCAGGCCTTGGGATCGGCGTCGCACTTCTTCTTCCACTCCTCGCGCCGCTGCTGCATCTGCGCTTTCTTCTCCTCGCAGGCCTTGGGGTCGGCGTCGCACTTCTTCTTCCACTCTTCGTGCCGCTGCTGCATCTGCGCTTTCTTCTCCTCGCAGGCCTTGGGATCGGCGTCGCACTTCTTCTTCCACTCTTCGTGCCGCTCCTTCATCTGCGCCTTCTTTTCCTCACAGGCCTTGGGGTCGGCGTCGCACTTCTTCTTCCATTCCTCGCGGCGCTTCTCCATGTTTTCCCTGGCCTGCGCGCACTTCTCGGGACTGGCCTGACAGAATTTCTGCCTTTCCTCCGGGCTCATCCTTTGGCCGGGACCACCGCCCGGGCCTGCACCGGGACCAGGGCCACCGGGGCCGGCCGGCGTCTGTGCCATGGCGGCGCAGACGCCGAGCGACAATATGGATGCGACTAGCAGTTTGCTGAAATTCATCATGTTTCTCCTTCCGGTCAGGTGAATCAGCCCTGGAAATCAAGCCGTGGATGGCGACCGTCGGCACAAGGCCGCATATTGCCACCACCGTCCGGATTCATGGGCCAACTCGAAGACCGGACGCTTCGCATCATCGACACCGACTGTAAGTGCTTTGTTGAAAAAAGCCGGCAATGTGTAAGTCCATGTTGCGCTCAGGGCCGCCGCGGCCCCGCCCGGAGTTGTACGGAAGCGCGGCGCAGCTTATAGTTTGGGGTTCCATGACCGACCGCATCATTCCCATCATTCCCATCCTGCGCAAGCCGCGCGCCACGCTGCCTCCCGGCCACGACCTCGCCGCCGCGCCGGAAGGCGATCTCGCCGATCGTCGCAACCGGCGCGTGCGCGACCTGCGCATCTCGGTCACCGACCGCTGCAATTTCCGCTGCGTGTATTGCATGCCGAAGGAAGTCTTTGGCGACGACTACGCCTATCTCTCGCGCAAGCAGCTGTTGTCCTTCGAAGAAATCGTGCGCATCGCCCATGTCTTCGTCGACCTCGGCGTGGAAAAGATCCGCATCACCGGCGGCGAGCCGCTCCTGCGCCGCCACCTCGAAAACCTGATCGAACAGTTGGCGAAGCTCCCCGTGGAAATCACCCTGACCACCAACGGCTCGCTGCTGGCGAAGAAGGCGCGGGCACTCAAGGATGCCGGCCTCGACCGGGTCACGGTCAGCCTCGACGGCATCGACGACGCCGCTTTCAAGCGCATGAACGACGTCGATTACGCCGTGGGCGACGTGCTCGACGGCATCGCCGCCGCGGCCGCCGCGGGCCTGGCGCCGGTCAAGGTGAATTGCGTGGTCAAGCGCGGCGCCAACGATGACCAGATCCTGCCGCTGGCGCGCCACTTCCGCCATTCGGGCCACATCCTGCGCTTCATCGAATACATGGATGTCGGCAGTTCCAACGGCTGGTGCATGGACGAGGTGCTGCCTTCCGCCGACGTCGTCGCCCGCATCAGCGCGGAGTTTCCGCTCGAGACCGCCGACCCGAACTACCACGGCGAGGTTGCCGAGCGCTGGCGCTACGCCGACGGCGGCGGCGAGATCGGCGTCATCTCCTCGGTGACCCAGGCCTTCTGCGCCACCTGTACCCGCATCCGCCTGTCCACCGAAGGCCAACTCTACACCTGCCTCTTCGCCCAGAGCGGCCACGACCTGCGCGCCCTCCTGCGCAAGGGGGGCGGCGACGAGGCCCTGCGGCGCGAGATCGCCGCGATCTGGCGCAGCCGCGACGACCGCTATTCCGAGATCCGCACCGCCGCCACCGCACTGCCCGCCGCGAAGAAAATCGAAATGTCCTACATCGGCGGCTGATTCCCGCCCTCCCCAAGCAATTCGCCACCATGACCTCGATACTCCAGACCCTGTCCTGCGCCGACAACTATGACCCGAATTCGCTGCACGTCGACCGTGCCCGGGACCTGATCCTCGGCCTGTTGCACCCCGTCACCGGCCACGAGCGGATTTTCGTGCGCCAGGCGCTGGATCGAGTGCTGTCTGAGGACGTCATCTCGCCCATCGACGTGCCCGGCCACGACAACTCGGCCATGGACGGCTGGGCCCTGCGCTCCGGCGATCTTGCAGCCGACGGCGAAACCCGCCTGAAGAACATCGGCACCACCTTTGCCGGCCGCGCCTTTGAAGGAAGAGTCGGCGCCGGCGAGACGGTGCGGATCATGACCGGCGGCGTGCTGCCGGCCGGCGTGGACTGCGTGGTGATCCAGGAAGTGGTGAAGGTCGAAGGCGACGCGGTCATCATCCCGCCCGGCCAGCGTCCAGGGCATAACATCCGCCGCGCCGGCGAGGACCTGCAGGCCGGCAAGGCTGCGATCCCGGCCGGCAAGAAGCTGCGCCCGGCCGAGATCGGCATCATCGCCTCGCTCGGGATCGGCGAAGTATCGGTGCACCGGCGCGTGCGCGTCGCGGTGTTCTCCACCGGCGACGAGTTGTGCTCGATCGGCACGCCGCTGGCGGAAGGCGCGGTGTACGACAGCAACCGCTACACGCTGTGGGGCATGCTCACGCGCCTGGGCTGCGAGGTCATCGACATGGGCGTGGTGAAGGATGACCCCGCCGCGCTGGAAGCCGCCTTCCGCGAAGCCGCCAGTTGTGCCGACGCCATCATCACCAGCGGCGGCGTCTCGGTCGGCGAAGCCGATTTCATCAAGCAGCTGATGGCCCAGCTCGGCGAAGTCGCCTTCTGGAAAATCGCCATGAA
>CAIZKA010000102.1 GCA_903933395.1 uncultured beta proteobacterium
CTGGTGCCTCCCGACCAGTTCATCCCTCTCGCCGAAGACTCGGGACTGATTGTTGCCATCGGCGATTGGGTCTTGCGCGGTGCCTGTCAGCAACTGGTCGCGCTGAAAGATGCAGGCTTCACCGGGTTCCGCATGGCGGTGAATGTGTCGGTGGTGCAGTTCCGCCACCCCGACTTCGTTGCCATGCTGGAGCGCGTGATTGCCGAAACGGGGGTTGATCCGACCAATGTGGAACTGGAAATCACCGAATCCGTGGCCATGCTCGATCCCGAGCGCATCGTGGTGCTGTTGAACCGGATCAAGGAATTCGGCTTCACGGTGGCGATTGATGACTTCGGCACCGGCTTCTCATCGCTGGCCTACCTGCAGCGACTGCCCGTAGACAGGCTGAAAATCGATCGCGGCTTCGTCAGTCGCCTCGCGTTTGAGGGCGAGGGCAAGAACATCGCGGAGATGATCATTGACCTGGGACGCAATCTCGGCATGGGCGTCATTGCCGAAGGGGTCGAGGATGCGACGCAGGCGGATTACCTGCACGCACGCGGCTGCCATGAGGCGCAGGGCTTCCTCTACGCCCGCCCGCTCGATGCGGACGCTTTGCTGGAGTGGCTGCGCGAACGAGTGGGCTGACGCAAGCCGAACGAACGGGCGCTGTTAAGGCCGCTCAGGACTCCAGGACGCGCAACTCGGCATTGGTATAGCGCAGCCGGCTGGCAAGCACGCTGGCGATGCCTTCCATGAGCTTCAGCCCCAGTTTCTTGTGGTCTTCGGCGAATTTGTCGAAGGCGCGGCGCGACAGCACATAGAGTTCGGTATCGACGAAGGCCACGGCGTTCGCCGAGCGCACCTCGCCGTCTAGGAAAGCCATTTCGCCAAAGAACGCGCCGCGACCGAAGGTACCGAGATGATGCGACATGCGGTCGGAGAGCGGCAGCATGATGCGCACCGCGCCGCGCCGGATCAGGAACAGTTCATCACCCGCATCGCCGCGCGAAAAAATGGTATCGCCGGCCGTGACATGGCGCTTCTCCATACATTGCTCGAGTTCGGCCAGGGTTTGCTCCTTGCGCCCGGCGAACAGCTCCACTTCTTGAAGTTCCAGCGCGATTTCCTCGTCGCGCGACAGCTCGGCTTCGTGAATGATGCGATCCTCGACCCACTCCAGCGCATCGTCCAGTTCCGCGAACACGCGCACCGGACTGTCCGAACGGATCAGGCCGACCTGGTCGAAGTACTGTTGCAGGTCGCGCCCCGAGGGCAGATTGGGCGGAATCTGGCTGAAGATCAGGAAGCCATGGCGCTCGGCCAGCATGTCCTTGACCTGTTCCAGCAGGTGCGCCGCGGTGACATCCACGGTCTGGATGCGGCGCATGTCGAGGATCAGAAAGTCGCGCGTCTTCAGGTCATGTTCCAGGGCGCGATAGAGCTGGTCCGCCGTACCGAAAAACAGGCTGCCCTGCAATTCGATGATGGCGGCACGGCTGCCGTGGGCGGTGAGGATTTCCATTTCCTCATGGGTGCGGACGCGCTTGGAGAAGGTCTCGTTGCCGAGCAGTTTGCGGCGAATGATCGAGCCGCCGATCTGTTCGCGGATGAACAGCACCACGGCGAGCACGATGCCCACGCCCGAGGCAGCGATCAGGCTGACCGTCAGGGCGGTGACCACCACGGCGGCGATCACGCCGAAGTCGAGCATGGTCGAGCGCTGTTTGAGGAAGGTGAAGCTATGACGGTCGATCATGCGCGCGCCGACCACGATCAGGATCCCCGCCAGCGCCGGCACCGGCACCCAGGAAATCAGCGCCCCAAGCAGCAGGAAGGCCAGCAGCGCGAGCACGCCCTCGATGAAGCCTGAATAGCGGGTCATGGCTCCGCTCGACATATTCACCAGCGTCGCGCCCATGGTGCCGGCGCCGGGCATGCCGCCGATAACAGCCGAGGTGATGTTGCCCAGGCCCTGGCCGATCAGTTCGCGGTTTGAGTCGTGGCGCGAACGGGTCAGCGCGTCGAGCACGACGCAGGTCTTCAGCGTGTCGATCGACAGCAGCACCGCCAACGTCAGCGCCGGCATGAGCAGTACGGTTAAGTCAGCCATGCCGAGCTGGCCCACACCGGTCCAGCGGCCGGCCATGGCGTCGACGAAACCGCCGCCACCCGATCCACCAAGGGGCCCGATCACCAGCGGGTTGCGCGGATCGAGCAGCGCCGCGTCGAACAAGGCCAGGCCGAAGTAGCACAACACGCCGGCCAGCAGCGCCAGAATCGCCGCCGGCACGCGCTGGGTGACGCGCGGCGCGAACAGCATGGCGAGTATGGTCGCCGCGCCGACCGCCATGCCCTGCCAGACCCACAGCGCCGGAGAAGCCAGAGCATGACCCAAATGGGTGCCGGCAGGCGTACCGAGAAATTTCGGCACCTGCCCGGAAATTATGTAAAGACCGACACCGGAAAGATAGCCGCTGACCACGGGATACGGCATGTACTTGATCAGCCGGCCAAGACCGATGCTGCCGAAGGCCACCTGCAGCACGCCCGCCGCCAGCCCGAGTGCTGCCAGCAGCACGGCCACCGCGACAGGATCCGTGCCGTGCTGGATGCGTTCGATCGCGAAGGCTGTCAACACCGCCGCCGCCGGAGCGCAGGGGGCCGAGATGAGCCGGTTGGTGCCGCCCATCGACGAGGCCACCAGCCCCATCGCCGTTGCACCAAGAATGCCGGCCAGCGCCCCGTAAGCGGCATAGGAGCCGCCGAGGGACGCATAGATGGTGACACCAAAGGCTATGGCGGAAGGCAGCGCCACCAGCATCGCAGCGAGTCCGCCCCAAAAATCGCCGGCTAGGTTTTCCAGTCTGGGCAGTTTCATTTGCTTGCCTGCATAAGATCGTCTGGTTCCGATTTTGTCACGAAGTGCCGCCGGCGATCGGCACCCATTGAAAATGTCTACCGCTTACCGCCTTGTCGCGCCGGCAACTCGGAAAGCATGCGCCGCCTCGCAAAGCGATACAGCCGCCTCGCGCAAGAATCCCGGATCTGACTCGCGAGGCCAGAGTGTTGTAAGCTTCATTCCACAATAGCCCAATACCCCGGAGGAGTCACCCATGAAGAAAGTTCGCACCCTGCTTGCCGCTGCAGCGGCACTGGCGATCGCCGCCACCGCCCACGCCCAGGAATTCGTCACCGTCCTCACCGGCGGCACCTCGGGCGTGTATTACCCGATGGGCGTCGCCCTGTCGCAGGTCTATGGCAAGGCCATGCCCGGATCCAAGACCTCGGCGCAGGTGACCAAGGCCAGCGCGGAAAACCTCAACCTGTTGCAAGCGGGGCGCGGCGAGATCGCCTTCACGCTGGGTGATGCGCTCAACGAAGCCTGGAAGGGCAACGAGGAAGCCGGCTTCAAGACGCCGCTGAAAAAATTGCGCACCATTGCCGCGATCTATCCCAACTACATCCAGATCGTCGCCAATGCCGATTCCGGCATCAAGACCCTGGCCGACCTGAAAGGCAAGCGCGTCGCGGTCGGCGCGCCGAAATCCGGCACCGAGCTCAATGCACGCGATATCTTCCGTGGCGCAGGCATGAGCTACAAGGATTTCGCCAAGGTCGAGTACCTGCCCTTCGGCGAGTCGGTAGAGCTGATGAAGAACCGCCAGCTCGACGCCACGCTGATTTCTGCGGGCCTCGGCGTCGCCGCCATCCGCGATCTGGCCACGTCGGTCAAGATCGTCATCGTGCCGGTGCCCGCCGACGTGGTGGCGAAGATCGGCGAAGCCGCCTACCAGGCCGGCACCGTGCCTGCCAACACCTACAACGGCCAGACCGACGCCGTGGCCACCGTCGCGATCCAGAACTTCCTGGTCAGCCACGAAGGCGTGTCGACCGATGCCGCCTACAAGATGACCAAGGCCATCTTCGAGCACCTGCCCGAGTTGCAGGCCGCGCATGCCGCCGCCAAGGCCATCACCCGGGAGAACGCCGCCAAGGCGCCACCGGCGCCGCTGCATCCGGGGGCGGAAAAGTATTACAGGGAAATCGGGCTGATCAAGTAAGCCGGCGCACCTACTGTGGCTGATCACAGCGTCGCTCCCGA
>CAIZKA010000103.1 GCA_903933395.1 uncultured beta proteobacterium
GGACGACGACCTGCCCAAGCGGCTAAAGACCGAAGCCGCCAAGACCGGTCCGGCCAAGGGTCTGGTATCGGGTGTCGATAAAATGATGCCGGAATACTACAAGGAGCGTGGCTGGGATGCGAAGGGCGTTCCGACCAAGGAAACGCTCACCCGACTGGGTCTGTAACCCGGTTATACCCTCTGGGGATCGGCTGCGCCGATCCCCAGATTGTTTTGAGGAAACCCCATGAAACACGTCATTATTGGCAACGGGCCTGCGGGCGTCGTTGCTGCGGAAACCTTGCGCAAGGCCGATCCCGGCGCCGAAATTCTTTTGATCGGAGGCGAGCCGGAACCCGCCTACTCGCGAATGGCGATTCCCTATCTGCTTGAGGGAAGTATTGCCGAATCTGGCACCTATTTGCGCAAAACGCCGGGGCATTTCGCGAGTCTGTGCATTCGCGAGTTGCAGGGGCAGGTCGTCTCCGTGGATCCTGTGCAGCGCAAACTCATGCTCACAGACGGCCAATTTGAATCCTATGACCGACTGTTGATTGCCAGTGGCTCGCACCCGGTGCGGCCACCCATTCCCGGCATCGATTTGCCGCAGGTTCAGACCTGTTGGACACTGGCCGACGCACGGGCGATTGCCAACCTGGCCAAACCCGGTACGCGCGTCCTGCAATTAGGCGCAGGCTTCATTGGGTGCATCATCATGGAGGCGCTCGCTGCTCGCGGTGTAGAACTCACGGTAGTTGAGATGGGCGACCGCATGGTGCCGCGCATGATGACGGCCAAGGCCGGCGCCATGATCAAGCAATGGGTTGCGCAGAAAGGCGTTCGCGTGCTGACTGGGAAGGGCGTCAAGAGCATTGCGCCAATCGGTACCAATCCGGGCCTGATTGCCCGTCTCGCGCAGGTGCTTGGCGTCGGTGCCAAGGCCAATCAAGACGGCCTCGCCGTAACCTTGTCCGACGGTGAAGAGATCGCCTGCGATCTGGTGATCGTCGCGGCAGGCGTGGCACCCAACGTCGGTTTTCTCAAGAATACCAGTGTCAAGGTCGGCAAGGGCATCGTCGTCGACAAGCGCATGCAGACTTCGGTAGCCGGCATCTACGCTGCGGGCGATGTCGCCGAGGCGCCGGACCTGTTCACAGGCGCGCCGTTCGTCGCGGCCATCCAGCCCAATGCGGCGGACCAGGCACGTGTGGCGGCGCTCAACATGGCGGGAGCCGACGCACAAATGAAAGGCGTTCTGGCGATCAACGTGCTGGATACCCTCGGGCTGATTTCAACCTCGTTCGGCCAGTGGTGGGGAGAGACGCCTGAGAACGGCGGATCTGGCGTCGAGTTCGCGGATGAAGCCAATGGTCGCTACATCTCGCTGCAGTTCAAGGGGGACGTACTGATCGGCGCAACGACCATCGGGCACAGCAATCACGTCGGCGCATTGCGTGGCATGATCCAGACCCAGACTCGGCTCGGTCCGTGGAAGGATGCGCTGATGAAGGATCCGAATACGTTCATGACGGCTTATCTCGCCGGCGCACAAAAGGCCGCATAGGCGAAAATCGCTGCGGGCAGCGTGATACAGATGAAGGTGACATTCAAGCTCTACGCGACCTTACAGGATTACCTGCCTCTGGCGGCAAAAAAGACCAATGCGGTGGCACTGGTACTGGATGAAGGAACGACCATACAGCAGATCATCGAACGCTTTGTGTTGCCGCAGAAACTCTGTCACCTGGTGCTGATCGACGGCAGTTTTGTTCCGCCGGGAGAGCGCGCCACGCATGCGCTGAAGGATGGTGACACGCTGGCAATCTGGCCGCCGGTGGCCGGAGGCTAGCGAACATGATCATTGATACGGCCCGGTGCATCGCGGTCCGGCTGTTGAACAGCTTTCTTGTTTTAGGAGTTGGTATGAAAAGCAATAATGCAGTCCGCCTGTCGTTGCTCGTTGCCGCAATTGCCGCAAGCAGTTCGGTTTTTGCCGACGACAAGATCGACGACCCCAATCGCCAGTTGGCGAACAAATCCGGTTGTTTCATCTGCCACGCGATCGAACTCGACGCCAAAGGACCTGAAGGCCTCAAGCCCGTCGGCCCGCCATGGAAGGCGATTGCCGCGCGTTACAAGGGCGACGAAAACGCGCAGAAGAACCTGACGGCGGCCGTCATGGGCGGAACCTCCGTGTATAACCGGCACTGGAAGGCCGAATCGAGCGGGGTGGCCATGCCGCCGAACGGCGTGGCAATTTCCGAAGCCGATGCAAAGAAACTGGTCGAGTGGATTCTGAGTCTGCCGAAGTAGGATGCGTAGCCGCCTTCAAGGCAACAATATCACCAACGCATAGCGAATGTCGGCTCCCACATTTTGGGGGTTCCTGGCGAACGGCGGCTTCCGGTTTCCTTCACCGACCGCAAAGGGCACTTAGTACTCAGCGACGAACGACGGCTTCGGGGCAGTGAATTTCCACATTTCAATGACGCCTTTCCGGCGATGAACTTGAAGAGTTTGATTTCTGCTCTGTGGTGGGAGCCGACCTAGAATCCAACTGCAAGCCACAACCCCATGGCATTGTGCGCTACACGACAGGCTATCAATCACAAGTTCCGGATAGCCGAAATGATGAACAGAGTCAGCACCTCGTCGTTCCGGCGAGAGCCGGAACCCAGGGCTACGGAGCGCATCACCGGGCCTTCTGGATGCCGTCCTTCGCCGGCATGACGGCGTTGTTGCACTAGGCGGGGCAGAAATGTTGCTGCAGTGCCTGAAGTATCTCGCCACTGGACTTGTCCTGAACGAAGGCCGCCACGCCGAGGTCGGCGCGCTTCCAGCCGGCCTCCAGAGCGACCGTCTGGCGCAGAGACAGAAGACCCTCCTTGTCCAGCGTCAGCGGGCCTATCAGACGACGCACCACGTAGTCGTGGCGCAGGGTTTTGCCACTGTTTTCTCCGGCGCGAACCTGTGACTCCAGATTGTTTTCATAGAGGGCGAGCCAGACCTCCGCAGCCGCATTCGGCCTGACGCCGCTGACCTCGACGCCGACTGCCAGCCGCCCGTTCGCGGGCTCGCCAAGTTCGAGAACGATGCGCGCTCCCGACGCCGTCGTACCGGCACTATCGAGCGGACTCTCTGCACCGCGCCAGTCGCGGCCGTTCCTCAAAAATTGTGGCGTATACACCAGGCGTGATTTGGCCAGGGCGGCCATCTCCTGTTGCCGCTGCGTATGGCGCGGACTGCCAAAGCGATCCACCCAGCCCAGGCGATCCCAGTAATCGACATGAAACGCCAGCGGCACCAGGCGCCCGGCGTACTCGGACCGGCTCTTTATCTGCGACAACCTGCGGTCGGCGGGCGGACAACTGTCGCACCCCTCGGAGGTGTAGAGTTCAAGCAGCACCGCGCGCTGAGCACCGCTCTGCGCTTTGCAGGCGGACGCGGCAACGGCCCCCGCGTTTATCGCGGCAGACGCGCCGGCAAGCATCAGACAGGCAGACAGAAAAAGGTTCATCGCGATACTCCAGGCAGACAGGCTCATGCAGCAGACGCGAGAACCCCGGATTCCTTACGCGTGACTGCCGGCCGCCGGGCGGGAGGGGTAAAATAAATCCCATGAGACACGAGACCAGCTACCCGAATTCGGGCCCCGAGACGCCGGCGACCAAGTTCCTCCACAAACATGGCGTCGCCCATTCCAACCATCTCTACGACTACGAAGAGCATGGCGGCACCAATGTGTCCGCCCGCGAGCTCAACGTCGCAGAGCACGCCGTGGTCAAAACCCTGGTGATGGAAGACGAAAATGCGAAGCCGCTGATCGTGCTGATGCACGGCGACCGCAAGGTATCCACCAAAGAACTGGCGCGCCAGATCGGGGTCAAGAAGGTCAGTCCCTGCAAGCCGGAGGACGCCTTGCGCCATACCGGATACATGGTCGGCGGCTGTTCCCCGTTCGGCACCAAGAAGCCGCTGCCGGTGCATCTCGAAAAAACCATTCTCGACCTGCCGCTGATCTACATCAACGGCGGCCGACGCGGCTATCTGGTCGGCGTCCATCCGCACGACATCCTGCGCGTGCTGCAACCGAAGATCGTGGAGTGCGGGCTGGCGGGTTGACGGAACTGCTCGCAATTGGTTCACTGGGGCGCGAAACCTCCGACGGTGCCTTGGTCTGCGATTGTCACCGCATTTCGGAGGATTCATGCAACCCGGACTTGTTTCCATTGTCGTGATTGGCGCGGTTGCGGGCTGGCTCGCGGGTATGGCTCTGAAAGGGCGGAGCCTTGGCCTTGCTGGCACGGCGCCTGATGTCGGGCAACGCCGATTCAGCGGACTGATAAATGAGGCTCAGGAGAGGGTCATTGCTTATTGGTCAAGCGCGGTGTCCCGAGCTTGCTGGCTGCGCAAATA
>CAIZKA010000104.1 GCA_903933395.1 uncultured beta proteobacterium
CTGCTCAACGTGAGCCTGCGCCACAACTTCCTCGAGTCGCTGCTGTTCGGCTTTGGCAGTGCGGTCGGATTTACGCTGGCGCTGGTGCTGTTTGCCGGCATCCGCGAGCGCCTCGAAGCAGCGGACGTCCCAATCCACTTCCGCGGAACGGCTATCGCCATGATTACTGCCGGCCTGATGAGCCTCGCCTTCATGGGCTTTGCCGGCCTGGACAAGTACAAGTAGCGATGTTCGAGGCGATCCTGGTCATGGCGCTGGGCGCCATCGTGCTTGGTGCAGCGCTCGGCTATGCGGCGGTGCGTTTCCGCGTCGAAGGCGATCCGCTGGTTGAAAAGATCGATGCCATCCTGCCGCAGACGCAATGCGGACAGTGCGGCTTTCCTGGCTGCAAACCCTACGCACAGGCCATCGCCAAGGGAGAGGCCGATATCAACTGCTGCCCGCCAGGGGGCGATGAGGGCATCCACAAACTCGCTGACCTGCTCGGCCGCGAGTTCAAGTCGCTTTCCGCGGAACACGGCATAGAAAAGCCCAAATCCGTCGCGGTAATCGACGAGCAGCGCTGCATCGGCTGCACGCTATGCATCCAGGCCTGTCCGGTCGATGCAATAGTCGGTGCCGCGAAGCAGATGCACACGATCGTCGCCGACCAATGCACCGGCTGCGAGTTGTGTCTGCCACCTTGCCCGGTCGATTGCATTTCTATGCAGCCGATTGGCGAGAGCGTGGAAACATGGAAGTGGAAGTACCCGGTATTCAAGATCGCTCCGGCGCAACGGGAGGCCGCATGAACGCGGTCCAGCGCCTGTTCGGCTTTCACGGCGGAGTCAAGCCGGCCTACAACAAGGAAGCCTCGACCGGGCTGCCGATCGCCGTAGCGCCAACGCCGACTTTGCTCGTTATTCCGCTGCATCAGAGCATAGGCGGCGTCCCGCGCCCGCTGGTAAAGGCCGGCGATCGCGTGCTCAAGGGCCAGCGCATCGGCGGCGCTGACGGCAACGTATCTTCCGCGGTGCATGCCTCGACTTCGGGCTCCGTCGTCGCCGTCGAAATGCGCCTAATGCCGCATACCTCTGGGCTTTCGGCGCTTTGCGTGGTCATCGAGCCGGACGGTTGCGATGAATGGATTCCGCGCCAGCCCTTTGACTTCCGCAGCGCCACGCCGACGCAAACCCGCGACTATCTGCGCGACGCCGGCGTCGTCGGTCTGGGCGGAGCAGTATTTCCCAGTTATCTCAAGCTCAACCCCGGGAAGACGGGAAAACTCGACACGCTGGTCTTGAACGGTGCCGAATGCGAGCCCTTCATCACCTGCGACGACCTGCTGATGCGGGAGCGCGCCGAGACCATCATCAAGGGCACGCTGATCATGCGCGAAATGCTCAGCGCGGGCCAGGTGCTGATCGGCATCGAGGACAACAAACCGGAAGCGATTGCCGCGATGGAAGTCGCCGCGCAAGCCGCCAACCAGGCGGCGGGCGATTCTTCGATCAAGGTGGTGTCGGTGCCGACGCGTTATCCGGCGGGAGGCGCCAAGCAGCTGATGCGGGTGCTGACGGGCATCGAAGTGCCGCACGGCAAGCGTTCCACTGACTATGGTCTGCAGTGTTTCAACGTCGGCACCGCCTATGCGATTTACGAGGCGATTGCGCTGGGCCAGCCGTTGATCTCGCGTATTGTCACCGTCGCCGGAAACGTGGAAAGGGCGCGCAACTATGAAGTGCTGCTCGGCACGCCCATGCGCGACCTCGTGGCGCTCTGCGGCCCACGGGCGGACAGCGACCGCGTGATCATGGGCGGGCCCATGATGGGCCTGCGGATGCCGAGCGATGAAGTCCCGGTGGTCAAGGCCGCCAACTGCGTGCTGGTTGGATCGAAACAGCTGTTCCCGCCGCCGCCGCCGGAGATGCCCTGCATCCGCTGCGGCGAGTGCGCCAAGGCATGTCCCGCCGACCTGCAGCCGTTCGAGATGTATTGGTTCTCGCGCGCGAAGATTTTCGGCAAGGCACAGGAATACAACCTCTTCGACTGCATCGAATGCGGCTGCTGCGCTTACGTGTGTCCATCGCGCATTCCGCTGGTCGATTACTACCGTTTTGCCAAGAGCGAAATCTGGGCGCGCGAAGTCGAGAAAGAGGCCGCCGACGTTGCGCGCGAACGCTACGAGTTCCGTCTGCTGCGAGAAGAACGCGAGAAGCAGGAAAAGGCCGCCAAACTCGCAGCCAAGACCGCGGCCGGACGCGAAAAGGCCGCCGCGGCGCTGGCCGAAGTCGAGAAGCCGGCCGTCACGCCTGAGCAGGACGCAAAGAAGGCACTGATCGCAGCGGCCATGGAGCGTGCCCGCGAACAGAAGGCGCAGGCGCATCCCGAAAACACCATCAACCTGACACCGGAACAGCAGGCCGAGGTCGAGGCGATCGAAGCGCGCCGCGCCGAGATCCGCGAAATGGCCAAGCCGCACCTGCGGCAGGATGACTAGACAAGATCGTGACCTCTTTGTGAACAATTCGCCCTACTTCCTCCAACCCGCCAGCGTGCAATCCGTGATGCTGCGGGTGTTGGTCGCGCTGCTGCCGGGCATCGCCGCCTACGTCTGGTTCTTCGGGGCGGCAATCCTGGTGCAGATTGCCCTGGCCTCGGTGACGGCATTGGCAGCCGAGGCCGCGATGCTGAAGCTGCGCGGCAAGCCGCTCATGATGTTCCTCGGCGACGGGTCGGCGCTCGTCACCGCCTGGCTGATCGCACTCACCTTTCCCTCGATCGCGCCCTGGTGGCTGACGGTGCTCGGCACCCTGCTCGCCATCATCGTCGCCAAGCATCTGTATGGCGGACTTGGACAGAATCCCTTCAATCCCGCGATGGTGGCTTTCGCGCTGATGATCGTCGCCTACCCGCAACTCATGTCACAGTGGCCGGCGGCCGGCGTCACCGACTTCGCCGGCCAGTGGCAGGCGATTTTCGGCACGCGCGAGATCGATGCCATGACAATGGCGACACCGCTTGACGCACTGCGAACCGCCTTGCATACGATCGAGGCGAAGGCCTCCGTGGCAAGTGTGCTGGGCAGCAATCCGGCCATCGGCAGTATGGGCGGCAAAGGCTGGGAGTGGGTTGCGGGCGGCTACTTGCTGGGCGGCCTTTGGCTCCTGCAACAGCGCATCATCACCTGGCACATGCCGGCCGCTTTTCTTGGCGCGCTGTTCGCCATCGCAGGAATTTTCAGCTTGATCGACAATACGCAGTTCGCCGGACCGCTGTTCCATATCCTCGGCGGCGGCGCCATGATCGGAGCCTTTTTCATCGTCACCGATCCGGTATCCGGCGCCACCACGCCCAGGGGCAAACTGATTTTTGCCGCGGGCGTTGCCGTGCTCACCTGGATCATCCGGACGTTCGGCGCTTATCCGGATGGCATCGCATTCGCCATTCTGCTGATGAACATCGCCGCACCGCTGATCGACATGTATACGCAGCCGCCGGTATTCGGACACAAGGATGGCAAGGGAGGCTCCCGATGAGCGAGCCGATCGAAGTCCCCCGTCGCGAGTCCAGCGTGCTGCGCATCTCGGTGCGCACCGCCGCCATCATGCTGGCGTTCACGCTGGTGTTCACCTCGCTCATGGCCGGCACCTACAGCGCCACGGCGCCGCTGGTTGCCGCCAGCGCGCTGGCCGAGAAACTGAGGCTGATCGGCGAAGTGCTGCCGCCCAGCCTGTACGACAACGACCTGATGACCGATGCGATCACGCTGCCTCCGCAAAAATCCCTCGGCCTCGACGAGGAAACCCGGCTCTGGCGGGCGCGCAAGGACGGCAAGCCGGTCGCGCTGGTGCTTGAAGCCGCCGCGCTGGACGGCTATTCCGGCCGCATCAGCCTGATCCTCTCCATTGATGCGGATGGCCGGCTAATGGCCCAGCGCGTTACCGCCCACAAGGAAACACCGGGCCTGGGTGACTACATCGACCCGAAGAAGGACAAGAACAAGAAGCGGCCATGGATCACACAGTTCAGCGATCTCGGCTTCGATACCGTGCCGCGCGAAAAATGGCGCGTGAAGAAGGACGGTGGGCGCTTCGACCAGATGAGCGGCGCAACGATTTCCGCCCGCGCCGTCACCAACGCCAGCGGCCGCGCGCTGGCGTGGACCGTTGAGCGCCGCGACACGCTATTCAGCCTGCCGGCAAACAGCCGCTACGAGCAGCAAGGGAGCAAGCAATGAGCGCCTACAAGGACATCGCCTGGAACGGCATCTGGAAACAGAACACCATCCTCGCCCAGGTACTGGGTCTGTGTCCGCTGCTGGCGGTGAGCAGCAACTTCGTCAATGCCGTGAGCCTCGGCCTGGCGACCATTGTCGTCATGATGCTGTCCAACTTCGCCATTTCCGCCTTGCGTGCCTTCATCCCCTACGAAATCCGCATACCGGTGTTCATCCTGATCATCGCGGCATTGGTCACGGGAATCGACCTCGCCTTCAACGCCTTCCTGCATGATCTCTACATGGTGCTCGGCATTTTCATTCCGCTGATAGTCACCAACTGCATCGTGCTGGCGCGCGTCGAAGCCTTCGCCGCCAAGAACGGCCTGCGCGCTGCAACGTTCGATGGGCTGATGATGGGCGTCGGCTTTGTCTGGGTCATCGGACTGCTGGGCGCCGTGCGCGAGTTCGTCGGCCAGGGCACACTATTCTCGGGCATCGAGATGATCTTTCCGAAGCTGTCGGGCATCCAAATCCTGCCCGAAAGCTACCCGGGCTTTCTGATTGCCATGCTGCCGCCCGGTGCGTTCTTCGTGCTGGGCCTGCTGATCGCCGGCCGCAACTGGCTGGATGCGCGCGCCAACCAGCGCATGCGCGAGCAGCGCAGCCACCACCAGGCCGATCACGCCACCGATCAGGCAAATTCGGTTCCGGTATGACCCCGAAGAAAGTTCGCGAGTTCTTTTCCCGTCTCGCCGCCGCGAACCCGGAACCGAAAAGCGAACTCGAATACGCCACGCCCTACCAATTGCTGGTGGCCGTGGTGCTGTCGGCGCAGGCCACCGACAAGGGTGTGAATCGCGCGACGCGCGCCCTGTTCCGTGACCACCCGACGCCGCAAGCCGTCGCCGCGCTGGGCGAGGAAGGCCTCGCGGAATACATCAATACCATCGGCCTCTATCCGACCAAGGCCAAGAACGTCGTGGGGCTGTCGCGCCTGCTGCTCGAACGCCATGGCGGCGAAGTGCCGCACGACCGCGCCGCGCTCGAAGCGCTGCCCGGCGTGGGGCGCAAAACCGCCAACGTGGTGCTCAACATCGCCTTCCACGAACCCACCATCGCCGTGGATACCCACATCTTTCGCGTCGGCAACCGCACCGGGCTGGCAGCGGGGAAAACCGTC
>CAIZKA010000105.1 GCA_903933395.1 uncultured beta proteobacterium
CGCGGCGAATGCTCGCAGGCCTGCCGCCTGCCCTACAACCTCGAAGACAAGCAGGGCCGCATCGTCGCCTTCGACAAGCACCTGCTGTCGATGAAGGACAACGACCAGAGCGCCAACCTGCGCGCCCTGGCCGATGCCGGCATCCGTTCGTTCAAGATCGAGGGCCGGCTGAAGGACATGGCCTACGTCAAGAACTCCACCGCGCATTACCGGCAGTTGCTCGACCGCATCATCGAGGATTCACCGGAGCGGTATTCGCGCGCCTCCTCCGGACGCTGCAGCTTCACCTTCGATCCGCGCCCGGAAAAGACTTTCAACCGCGGCGCCACCGACTACTTCGTCAATGGCCGCCATGCCGACATCGCCGCCTTCGACACACCGAGCTTTGCCGGCGCGGCCAGCGGCGTCATCACGCGCATCGGCCCCGACTGGTTCGAGGTCGACAGCGAGGAAGACTTCGCCAATGGCGACGGCATTTCCTACCTGTCGCGCGGCAGGAAGCTCGCCGGCCTGCGCATCAATGTCGCGCAAGGCAAGCGCCTCTTCCCCAACGAAATGCCCGACGATCCCGAAGGCTTCAAGCCCGGCGTCGAAATCCACCGCAACCGCGACCAGGCTTTCGAGCGCCTGCTGGAAAAGGAATCCGCCGAGCGCCGCATCGGCGTCACGGTCGAACTTGCCGAAGCCGCCGACGGCTTCGCCCTGACGCTCACCGATGAGGACGGCATCGAGGGCCGCGCCGCCCTCGCCCATGCGAAAGAGCCGGCGAAGAACCCCGAGCGTGCGCTGGCCACCATCGCCGAAAGCCTGGGCAAGTTCGGCGCCACCGACTTCAAGGCCGCGGACGTCAGGATCGCCCTCGCCGAACCCTGGTTCCTGCCGGCTTCGGCGATCAATGCCCTGCGCCGCGATGCGGTCGACGCACTGGTCGCCGCGCGCGAAGCGGCCAGGCCGCGCCCGCGGCGCGCGCTGCCGGTGGAACCGCCGGCCGTGTATCCCGAGCGCGAACTGAGCTACCTCGCCAACGTGCTCAACAGCCGCGCGCGCGACTTCTACAAGCGCCACGGCGTACAGCTGATCGCCGACGCCTACGAGGCCGATACCACGCCCGGCGAAGTCTCGCTGATGATCACCAAGCACTGCCTGCGCTACAGCCACAGCCTGTGCCCGAAAGAAGCCAAAGGCTGGGTCACGGGCGTCAATGCCGAGCCGATGACGCTGGTGAACGGCAAGGAAAGGCTGACCCTGCGCTTCGACTGCAAGGCCTGCGAAATGCACGTCGTCGGCAAGATGAAGAAGGGCCGCACGATCAGCATCCTGCCGGTCGCGCATTGAGCAAGGGAACCGCTGATCAAGTCACATTTCGTCCCCGGATCAAGTCCGGGGCAGGCTATTCCGGCGAAGGCCGGTGTCCAGTGCCGGGATTCTTCTGGATTCCGGGGTCCGCCGGAATGACGGCTGATTCATCGCTTCGAGAACATCAAGAGTCGGCGCTGGCGGCACGGCGATGAAACTCATCCTCGCACCCATGGAAGGCCTCGCCGACGACGTGCTGCGCGCGGTGCTGACCTCCGCCGGCGGCTATGACTGGTGCGTGACCGAGTTCGTCCGCGTCACCACCACGCTGCTGCCGC